>DAISKS010000064.1:0-1397 GCA_036820845.1 Candidatus Saccharimonadota bacterium | reverse complement strand
TTGGGCGGTACGACTATACATTCATGGAGCGGAATTGGTGTTGATGATGAATTGGCGCAGGGTTTCGCAGACCATATAGGTAAGGGCCGTCGTGAGATTATCGAAAAAACAGACGTGCTAATTATCGATGAAGTGAGTATGTTGCACGACTTCCGACTTGATATGGTTGATGAGGTTTGTCGGATTGTCAGGAAAAAAGACGAACCGTTTGGAGGTATTCAGCTGGTTATGAGTGGTGATTTTTTCCAGCTGCCGCCTATAAATCGTGGCGATTCGCGGGCGGGTGGTTTTGTGGTTAATAGCCAAGTATGGCAGGAGTTAGACCCGGTAATTTGCTACTTAGAGGATCAGTATCGTCAAGACGACGAAGAGCTTTTAGAAATACTGAATGCTATTCGCGCCGGTGACTTACGCCGGCATCACGCCGAAAGGCTACTAGAACGAGTTGATTATACGCCAGATGACGAGGATCAGATTACTGAATTGCATACAGTAAACATCGATGTTGACCGGATTAATAATGCAAAATTAGATTTACTAGGTGGCGACGAACTTTTTTATACGCAGACCACTACAGGTAGCACTAATTACGTTGAATCACTGCAGCGCTCGGTTTTGGCACCATCTGTACTCCGTTTGAAAAAGGGCGCATTGGTAATGGCTGTAAAAAACAGCCTCGATAAGAAATATGTTAATGGTAGTATTGGGGTAGTGGTCGATTTTGAACCTGTAACCGAATACCCAGTAGTTGAATTTAGAAATGGCAAAACTATAACGGTTGCACCCGATACATGGGAGTTAAGAGACGGTGATAAGAAACGGGCTGGTATTACGCAGGTGCCGTTGCGCTTGGCTTGGGCGATAACAGTACACAAATCTCAGGGGATGACACTAGACTCTGCCAAGATTGACCTAAGAAAAGCGTTTGTTGAAGGCATGGGATATGTGGCGCTAAGCCGAGTAAAAAATTTATCCAATTTGTATTTGGCAGGTATCAATCAGATGGCGCTAAGAGTCAGTGAGGATGCCCAGACGATTGACGCAATTCTAAGAGTGCAAGCCGCCAAAGACAGCAAGAGATTTGCGCATTTAGAAAAGCTAGCCGCCGGTAGAAAAGCAGAGCTCAAGAAGCCGGCAAAGAAGGCGAATGGTTGGAGTGAAAAGATTGCCAAGATGCGTGAAACACACCCTAACGCTTATAAACCCTGGGATGATAAGCAGGATATCGAGCTAAAGCAACTGTTTCAGAACGGCACCACAATAAAGGAGTTGTCCCATGTCATGGGACGTCACGAGGGCTCCATCATAGTAAGATTACAAAAACACTTCGGCGAGGACGCAGTTCAGACATGAACGAACCCTTTTATAGAAGTGATACCAAGGTTGCTGTAATAGGC
>DAISKS010000063.1:0-1710 GCA_036820845.1 Candidatus Saccharimonadota bacterium | reverse complement strand
GAAGGTGTAGAAGGCCAGGTAACTCGGCTCAGTTTGAAGGCTGGAGATTCGTTGCAAGGCCTTCGACTTGCTATCCAGCATCGTTCCCCATAGCGCATGCATCTCTCTGCCGGGCTCGTACGCTGCGAGCAGCTTTAGCTTTGTATCGACCACTTTCTGTTGGGCTTCAAGAACCGACGTGGGTACAGCGCCACGAAGGGCATTGGTTTAGCCGAGTAGCTGCGACGCGGTTCCTCGAACTTTGTCTGCATGCTCTGCCCGCTTGAGTTCACGATCTTCGTAGCCACTGAAGGTGAAGGACGCGACACCTCCAGCCAAAGTGAGTATTGCTAGGACATCACCAATCTTCCATTCCATGTGAGTCTCTCCCATGTTTGGTTAACTTAGTAATTATGTAGTTTACGGATATTTTCTACCTTTTATCATAAAATGCAACGAAATTATGATCTTAGTCCGGTTGCTAACGGTATATCATCCTAAACATAAAATGATAATCAGAATCGGATATATGACAGGCTACCAATCCCTCCTGAAATCGGCCAATTATTTGAATTGCTGCTAGCAAAACAAGGTGTTCCAATCAATGAATAACCTGCTTTCCATAAATGGTTACTTTTCGATCTTGAATTTTGTAATAAATACCGTTTGCACCAATTCGAAATTTTACTAAAAAATGATTCTAAACGGCTGTTTTCGTTTCAGACTGATGATATGGACTTCTCACACGCCCTAGATGCCATAAAGCGCCAATACTAACTAACTAGGCAAGAGGAGTTTGAAATGAGTCATAACGTCATTGGTTTAGATATAGCAAAGCATGTATTCCATACTATACGATTCAGGCAGACGGTAAAGTCTTAATGAAAATGTTGAAACACCTAGACGGGATTAATTATCCAAAAGAACGATTTGTCCAGCTTGGAGATAGATAATCTGACTGATTCTAAGGAAATATACCCGAACCCGGCGGACACGCTTCAGGCCTGGGTAAATGCTTGGCATCTGCATACAGCACTTTAAGTAAACATTGGTACTGAGGAGCTGCCTTCAACAACTTTGGCCCAACTGCTATTAGTTTTTTAACCTGCGACTCGCTGAGCTTACACGAAGTGGGCAGCTTAAGGTAGTACCGGGGATCCTCGCCGGGGATTTGGCTTGCCGCTTCAAAATTGATTTCGATCACATAGGGGTCAATATCGGCAGCAAAGGGGATGGCTTTGGGTGCTTTAGGACAATATTCGGCTAATATGGCATTGCAGGCTTGGTCATTATTTTGGGTCTGCACCCTGTCATACAGGGCTTCCCGTAGTTTGGCCACGCTGTCATGACTATAATTATCCATAGCAACGGTAGCAGTTTTTTCAGCAACGGCGAATAATCCTGGAGGAATTTCCTCGCGGCTTAGATGGTCTTCACCTTGTGTGCGGGAATTGACAACAATGATAACAAGCTGCTTGATTGCCCCGTCATTGATTCTAGTACGGATAAAGCCCCGATCATAGGCATCCAAAATAGCCCTGGCTCCGATATTATCTGACAACCCGCCGTCCATTAGGTGTATATAACTATTTTCTTTATCCAGATAGACTTTAAAATTTTTGGCTGCATTATAGTGGTCGGTGATCCAACTTTTGGGAATAAGCGCATTTTTGTACCACCAGGGTTCCCTATAACCTTTACCAAAATAGATGATCAGATCCAGGGGTTCCT
>DAISKS010000062.1:0-2014 GCA_036820845.1 Candidatus Saccharimonadota bacterium | reverse complement strand
GAGCGTATGGCTGTTATCGAATACATTAAAACGTTGAAATAGTCATAACGAGGCTCGTTGGTTATTACAATTGACGAGCCTTTTTGAGGTGAAGAACCGGTATCATTTGAAGAGAGATGGCTTCTCTCGTAAAGTGAATACATAAAAACCAATTGGACTGACTGGATACTGCCACAAAACCAGTCATTCATATTCATAACATCGCCGCACCAACGACTACAGGTTTCGCTTGTGTATTCCTCCGTGTATTGCTTTCCGGCCGCCCCTAAGGTGATTTCCGGGAAAGAACTTACCTATTAGACGAATCCAATCACTTGTGTGATTAGAAGAGTGCCTACTTTAAATGGGTAAATTTTTCTTCGGAAATCGCCTAATATCTTAGTTATAGCCGTCCAAATGAATCATTCGACCGGCAGCAATGGGTCGGCTGTGTTGCCGATGACAGCGTTGAAAAATTAAAACTCTGAATGACCGGTATGAAGAAAGGGATTTTTCAGGCTGCCGAATATCAGCAGTCTGCCAAAACCAGTCTTTAAGAGGCCAGTAAGCTTTATGTATTATACACATCAAAAAAAACGTGAACAGGCTTTGGAATACTAAAACCACCGGCTTTTAAATCAAGTGCATGTGGGTATTCATATCTATTGTGGAATTACTTCGAAATCATTTACTTTATTGTCCGGTGTTCAAAGTCTAGGAAACGGACCGAAGTTACAGACCTCTTACAGGATCAGAATAATGAAACGCAAGACTCATCTGTCATAGTTACTCTGCAATAAATGACTTACAAGTGGTAACCCATAAAAAATGCGACAAAATCAATGCTTGTTTATATTGACAAATAATCAGCGGAGGCGAACAATCATTAGAAGCCAATAAATAGGCGGTAGGTGAAGTTAATAAATCGACAAAAAAGTTTAGTAAACCTAAAGTTTAGTAAACCTAGATAAAGATAAACAACAATAACTAAAATATCTAAGGAGATTTACGGCTATGAATAACAACACAAAGACTTATGAAATAACAGCGAAAAAAGTTGCGTTCTTTAGACATCTCCGCAACTATTGTTCCCATTCCATCATCGTCTTCATTTTCACCTTAGGCGTCACCGCTTCGCTCTTTGTAGCGAAATCGGCGTACGCCGAAACACTCTACTCGACCAGTTTCGAACGGCCTACGTTTCAGGTTGATGATCAACTTCTGGGTTTGGACGGGTGGTCAACAGCCATCCCCCCCTTTTTGAATCCCCAGGCGGCAATTATCACAGATGCACTGGCGAGACGTGGTAGTCAATCCGTTGAGGTTCGTGGTGGCGATCTGGTCGGATCAAGCGGTATTACAGCTCCCTACGATGCCGTAGGGTCGTATCGAAGACCACTCGGCGCGAATGGTGTCGGGTACATGATAAGCAAAAACAAACGCCTAGCGCGCGTCGATGCCGACCTGTTACTTGAGACGAATCAACCGAAGACTCCTGGTGAGTTCTTTTCCCTTACGATTTCCGCACGCTCTGGCAATAGCGAGACACTCGGCGAAATTGGGCTGTCTTCCCAGGGGATTGCCGAAGCTTTTCCTTTTAATTCGCAGCCAGGCGCGATCCCTAAGTTCACCAAAGGCATTCAATTCAATAAGTGGTATCACATAACCATGTTCCTGGACTTCGCCAACCGGACCACGTCGTATTTGATTGATGACTATTTTCTAGGGACGGTTCCTGCTCCGAGCTTATCAAATGTCTTGTCTCGTGGCTCAATGGTAGTTTATGCACGCCCGGATAGCGATAGTACAGGTGGTTTGTCCAGTACGCGTTCAAGCTACACAGCACACTTTGACAACTTCCGGGTGAGAGTAAATGGCGCTGAGATCGAAAACGATTAAACTGCGGTTGATTTGCACATATCTGGTAGGCATGTGATGAGAAGTAATTCTTGGATCACGTTCGATTAATGCTAAGCGATGCCTAACCCATATTTAACAGCATCCCCCTAAATTTAGCCAAAAACAAGCTGAGGGT
>DAISKS010000061.1:0-2239 GCA_036820845.1 Candidatus Saccharimonadota bacterium | reverse complement strand
GGTTTGTGGGGTATGGGTTTTGACTATCGTTTCAAGATTTACTGGCGCAACAAAGGCTTTCGTAGGGTGCTGTCGCTACTACCAGCCAGATCTGTCTCGCAGGGTGTCGACTATGTTAATAGTATCGTCGAAACAAATATGGCTTCACGACTGGCGGCTGGTTCGATTCGCGCCTATCAACAAGCTCTGAACTTATCACTGGTTCCAACTAGTTTAATCGGTGTCGCTATTAGTACGGCGGCTTTTCCAAAAATGACAGAGCGACTAGGACAGGGTAGGCCTGACCTGTTCAAGAAAGAACTTCAGGTGACGCTAAGGGTTATCACTTGGTTGGCGATGCCAACTGCGGCGATTGCTTATTTCGGACGTGGTTACTTGATCAGCTTTATCAAGAACGGTGGTGATTCGTTAATGGCTGGCATTTTGGGGATACTAGCAATTTCAATTCTGTTCAGATCAGTCTATCATATCGCGGCACGTAGTTTTTATGCGCAACAGAATACTAAAACACCATTATTCATATCATTAGTCTCTATCGGTTTGAATATTATCCTAGTACTTTGGTTTACTTTGGGACTCGAGTGGGGAACTTTCGGTCTGGCACTGGCTGCAACTCTGGCATCAGCAATACAAGTCATCATCCTGTTCTTTATAATGGGCCGCCATATCGACGGATTATTCAACGCGTCATTTTCGCATGCTATTGCTAGAATGATAGTTTCGACTGTTGTTATGTCGGTGGTATGTTACACTGGCTTTTCAATGTTTCCACTACGCGCTACAGACGTAAGTTTCTTATCCAGTTTTCCAAAATTCGTACTGGTAACATTGGTCAGTATGTTAGCTTATCTATTCGTCAGCTGGCTTCTGAAACTATCTGAGACCAAGCCAATCATCAATATGACCAAGAAAATACTGTTCGGCGGATACACTAAATAATGTCACTAAATAAAATTCGTAATTTTTGTATTATTGCTCATATCGACCATGGCAAGTCCACTTTAGCTGACCGAATGCTAGAAATAACTGGCACTGTTGAAAAACGCGACATGAAATCACAGTTACTCGACAGTATGGAGCTGGAGCGCGAAAAGGGGATAACTATCAAGTTAGCTCCTGTCAGGATGAAGTATAACGGCTACGATTTGAATCTGATTGATACACCCGGTCACGTTGACTTTAGTTATGAAGTTAGTCGCTCATTGCAGGCCTGCGAGGGTGCGATTTTAGTGGTTGATGCCAGCCAGGGTATTCAGGCTCAGACACTAGCTAATGTTTACTTGGCGCTGAACGAAGACCTTAAAATTATTCCGGTGTTAAATAAAATTGATTTACCAGCTGCTGATGTAGCCAAGGTAAGTGCCGAAATTATAAACTTACTAGGCTGTGACGAGAGCGAGATTCTAAAAATTAGCGCTAAGAGTGGTGACGGCGTAACCGAAGTTTTGGATGCGGTAGTCGACAGAATTGATTCACCAAAAGGTGACGAGAGTGCACCGACCAGGGCTTTGATTTTTGACAGTTATTACGACGATTATCGTGGCGTTATTTTATACGTACGCCTAGTTGATGGATCTATTAAAAAAGGCGACACAATCGAGATGATCGCCACTAATGCCAACGGCTTAGCACTGGAAGTGGGCGCTTTGCAGCCAACCATGACGCCAGGCAGCGAGCTCACAACTGGTGAAATTGGCTATGTCGTAACTAACCTACGCACTACGCGCGAGGCCAGGGTGGGTGATACAGTTACTACTAAAAGGGCCCACACAGAAGTGCAGCTACCCGGTTATAAACTAGTCAAACCATTTGTCTATGCTGGATTTTTCCCTGTCAGTAACGATGACTACCAGGATTTGAAGGACGCAATCGAAAAACTTAGCTTAAGTGACTCGGCTTTGCAATTCGAACCTGAAAACTCACCAGTACTGGGGTTCGGTGTTAGGATTGGTTTCCTCGGTCTATTACACATGGACATTATTCGTGAACGTTTAGAGCGTGAGTATAACTTAGATTTAATTGTCACTAATCCATCGACCGATTATCAAGTCAGTCTAACTAGCGGAGAAGAGTTGGATATTAAGTCCGCCAGCAACCTGCCGGACGGTAGTAAAATTAAAGAAATTCGCGAGCCCTGGATTAAGGGCGAGATTGTTGTACCGCAGGAATTTATTGGTCCGGTCCTGCAGCTAATTATTGGCAAGCGTGGTCGTCAGAGTAACCTGAGTTATATCGAAGA
>DAISKS010000060.1:0-2642 GCA_036820845.1 Candidatus Saccharimonadota bacterium | reverse complement strand
TTCCACTTACGTATTAGTCACGAATTGCCACTTAAGCGGTTAATTGGCGCCGGCTACGAGAAAGTATATGATATTGGACCAAGGTTTAGGAATGAAAATTATAGCGACGAGCATCTGCCGGAGCATGTGGCTATGGAGTGGTATTGGGCTTATGCTGATTGGCAAGACGGTATGCATTTCATGGAGGAAATGTACAAATATGTTATTGAACAAACATTTGGTACATTGCAATTCAACCTCGACGGCAAATCAGTAAACCTGGATTCAAAATGGGAAGTTTGGGATTACGAACAGGTAATTAAGGATCACTACGGCATAGACGTATTCAATAGCTCGCTTGATGACGTAAAACGCGCCCTTACCGACAATAAACTAGAGGTTGAGCAAACTGAGAACCGCGCTCGAGGTATCGATAAGCTATGGAAAAACATCAGGAAGGACGTAGCAGGTCCAGTCTGGCTTATTAATACGCCTAAATTTATTAGCCCCTTGGCTAAAAGTGTCGAAGGAAACGACCAGATTGTTCAAAGGTTTCAGCCAGTTATCGCTGGTAGTGAATTGGGGAATGGCTTTTCGGAACTGAATGATCCAATCGATCAACTAGGCAGATTTATAGAACAGCGTGGAATGCGTGAGGCGGGTGACAGCGAAGCTATGATGCTCGATATCGATTTCATAGAAATGTTGGAATATGGTATGCCGCCAGCTTGCGGCTGGGGCTTTAGCGAGAGGGTTTTCTGGGTGTTCGAGGGTGTATCGGCTCGCGAAGGCGTACCTTTCCCTCAATTACGGTCTGAAATAGATAATACCACCCGCGAAATCTACTCTGATATTGAACTGTACTAAATAGTAATACAGTTCTGGTACAATGATTATATGTTAGATATTCGGTATATTCGCGAAAATGCTGAGACGGTTCAGCAAAATGCCACAAAAAAAGGCTATAAAGTCGATGTTAGTCAGTTACTAAAGTTCGACGAGGAGCGTCGCGCCCTACAGACTCAGATCGATTTACTTCGTTCGAAGCGCAATGAAATCGCTTCAAAAATGAAGAATCAAAGACCCGAAGAGTCACTTATTGAAGAAGGACGTAACCTAAAGGCTCAAATTAGTGACCTTGAGTCTGAATACAACAAGACAGACGAGCAGTATTCCGAACTATTATTTACGATACCCAATATGGTTAAAGATGACGTACCATTAGGCGGTGAAAACGACGGCGTTGAAGTAAAGCGACATGGAGAGCAAACAACTGGCGCTAGTGATCATTTAGACTTTGCTATAAAAAGAGATTGGCTCGATTTTGAACGCGGCACAAAGATTGCTGGTTCAAAGTTCTATTTCTTAAAGGGTGATCTAGCGCTACTCGAGAACGCAATCTATCAATTTGCCTTAAACTTCATCGTTGATAAAGGTTTTACATTCATGACCGTGCCGCACATGGTCAGTACTAGAGTTTTGACTGGTACAGGTTTTGCCCCCAGGACTAGCGAACAAAGTGACGAATACGCTATCGACGGCGAGGATCTATCACTAATTGCTACGGCCGAGATTCCGTTAACCGGTTATCACGCCGACGAGATTATTGACGAAAGTAGGCTGCCATTAATGTATGCAGGTTATAGTCCATGTTATCGCAAAGAGGCTGGCACGTACGGTAAGCATACGCGCGGATTATTCCGAGTACACCAATTCAACAAACTAGAGATGTATGCCTACACACTGCCCGAGGATAGTGCAGAAATGCACGAGAAAATTATGGGTATAGAAGAGGAGATTTGGCAGGCTATCGGCATTCCTTATCATGTGATCAATATAGCTGCCGGAGATTTAGGCGCTCCCGCCGCCAAGAAGTATGACATCGAGTACTGGTCACCAGTCGACGGTATCTATAGAGAGCTGACTAGCTGTTCGAACTGTACTGATTATCAAACCCGCAATCTGAATATCCGAGTTAGACGTAGTAGCGGAGAAGTGGAAATGCTACACTCACTTAACGGTACGGCCGTTTCGCTCGCTCGCTCGTTAGTGGCTATAATCGAAAACTTCCAACAGCCAGACGGCACACTATCGGTGCCAGAGGTACTTCGACCATATATGGGCGGACGAGAAAAACTGTAGGAAATTTGCTATAATATAAGTACCAGACCAACCATAAAAGGAGGGTAGTATATGATTAAAGCAATCAAGATTTTAGGCACAGGTTATGACGTTGACGAGCAAACCAAAAAGTACGTTATAAAAAGGATTGGACGCCTAGATCGCTATCTTCCCAGGCACGCTCGAAAGACTGCTTCGGCAACCGTCCGACTATCAGAAGTTAATCATAGTCACGGCAATAAATATGAAGCCGAGGTAGTTCTTGATATTCCAAACCAGAAAGTCACCGCCAAAGATTCTACAGTTAATATACTGGCGGCAATTGATATTGTAGAAGCTAAGATTAAGAAACAAATTCAGGACTACAAACAGGCCCACATCGGACATATTGGCAATCGCCGAATCATGAGCCGATTCAAGCGTAGTTTTCAGCGCGAACTATAGATTATCACCCCTTGTGTAATCACCATATTAGCCGTATAATAATCCACAGTATTTTACTAGAGAACTTCAGGTTAGAGGTAGGAGAGGCGGTATTTTGG
>DAISKS010000059.1:0-2931 GCA_036820845.1 Candidatus Saccharimonadota bacterium | reverse complement strand
AGATATCTTTCGTGGCGGCATAAGCAATTGCCCCATCGTCGTTACAGGAGGTATGCAATACCAGATTAGCCCATTTTTCTTGCTGCAAGGCCATATCTATGACAGTTTTTAAGTCACTGGGAGGAAATGGCGTATGCTCATGAGAGTTGAAGCTCTTTAGGTTTTGAAAATTACTTGGGCTCTGATCTTCCAATTGATTAATATTATATCCCCTCGTAGCCAGAAAGTATTCGGATGCTATGTCTTGCTCATAGGTATCAGTAAAACCACAAGGCCAGGCTAACGTCGTTACCTGAGGACACAGCTGAGTACCGCCAATTATTCCACAAATGGCATTAATGTTTGGAATCCATTCTTGATTTCGTAGCGCCGACTCGTCCACTGATGCGCATATGTGGTTGAAAGTGTGCGACCCCAGCTCCATACCATTATTATAAGAAGTTGAGAAAAGAACGTTTTCAGGGGGTGCTGGCGATGAGGGGTCTGTTAAGCCCCATAAGTAGAACGTACCCTCCATAGCATTAGTGAGTTCCGTCGAGTAACAAGAACTCTTACTATCATCGGTGGAAGCACTCAACGCGCCTTTATGACCGTCTTTCCATAAAGAGACGGAAACAGGAACATTTGGATTGACGATTAAATCGACACCCAATTGTTGCGGGCTATTAGCAGCCATTCCCGCACTGACCGTCACGGATGAGGAATATACGCCGGGTGACAAATTTGATGCATTGACAGCCACGCTCATGGTCCCCGGGGTGCTTCCATTCGACGGAGAGGCAACCAGCCAGGATGCGCCCGACGTCGCATTCCAATCGAAATCCCATAACCCCCGCGATAGAACATTAGTGGTTTTTGAGGACGGATTTACAGCACCTGCGATTGCGTTAAAAACAATATTCCTGGGCAATAATGATAAGCTGGAACCGGGAACTACGCCAGTTGAAATATGAACCGAAGCCAAATCCGCGTTTGGAAAGCCCGAAGGAGATGCCCCGACAAAGATTGCCAGTCGTGGATTCTTTATACGTTGAGTTATACTGCCAAGGTTAGTCCAGACACTCCCACCGATTGAATAGTCGGCTGTAAATGCGCTTGAACTACGGGTTAATCGGAGATAAATATTACTGATCGCAGTGGTTTGAACTATCGTATCAACGACACCGTCACCAGCAGATTCATGAACGAACTCCAGATGATTGCCACCGTTAAATATTCTGGTTATCTGTATATAATTGTCGTCATCTTGATAAAGCGCCAGCCCTGCTTGTTGATAGTTTATAGTGGGCGCAAATGATAATTTAAGCGTGATACTCGTCCAGTCGAAGGGCAAATTGCGGAATAATGTATTGCGGGTATCATTTAGATTCGACCATAGGTCACCAGTATCTGCAGGTATCCGCAAGGCTCCGGGATGCGCGGTTTGATTATAGGAAACAACCGCTCCAGTGGTTTGCTCGGTGTTTCTTTGTAACCCACCGGCTGTTTTCGCCATGAAATCCCAACCTGATGCAAGTAAACTCTCCTTACCAGGATAAACAAAATCATAGTGTTCATCGGCTAAAAGATATTGTTGAGTGCCAATAATAAAGAACAAAAAGATTCCAATTATTGCTTTATACAAAGTATTCATGATAGCATTACCTATAAATTTTCTTTCTTAATTGTAACTTGTTGTTATGTTGGTGCTTTTAAAAAAATTTTCCGCCATTGGTCAAAGCAGTGCTGCTAGAAAATACGTTCAACGCAGTTAACACCGCTTTGGATATAATCCGTTAGTTCTACTTTGTCAGATTATTCGCAATCACGTCATTCTCGCCGGGATGCGGGTTCCAGTGCCATGGATTCCGGCAATCCATGCCGGAATGACGAACTTGGAAAGGATAAATCATGTAATCTGACATAGTAGAACTACCCCCCCAAAAAACCTTACCACCTACCTCCCTATAAGGCCCCTGCCTCAAAACTTTTCCATCCTGCCCCACTCTCTAACAACTCTTTGCAGTAAAGGCGGTTAATACAGTCGTGATAATGTATGAAATCTAACAGCATTTAGTCGATACACACGAAATTGTCTAACAGAACTTCTCGTTCGTTTTATTTAGCGATTTTTTACCATTAACTAATCTTAGACTGAGTCTGCCGAAATTTAGTTATACTGTAGTTTAATTTCACCTTAATTTGGAATAAAACCAGTATCAAAATTTGATTAATTTTACACCACGAATTCCTCTCAAACTGAAGTTTCCCAGTTTTTATGCTCGCGACGTATAGGTAAACCAGTCACAAGCAACACCTTAAAACAAGGTTAAAATTCTGCATGGATTCACTCAGACCGCAATTGCCTAAGATTCAGTAACTAAGATCGCACACCTCTAATCGATAGCTTAATGGGCATCCCTGTCCCAATAAGCGGCAAAAATCACACGACTGCTAATGTCTTTGGCCGGCCGCCCCAGTCATCATGAGTCTCTCTTTTGCTACCCAGCAATGGGATAGTTCACATCAACCCATTGACTCGAAGCGATTTCGTAAAGACTGCCTTTCCACTACGCAAAAAGCGCTTCGTGAAAATACATGCCCTATTGCTTCTGAGGGCTACTCGAATTCTGTTTCGCAGTGATAGTGACAACGCTTCTTGTATGTCATAGTCTCCTTTTGGCTAAGCGCGCTCAACCATCGCTTGGCTCGCGAGCATCGTGACGGCCTGACTTACCTCCTCACACTGAGCTCGAGTTAGCTCGGCGAACATCGGCAATGAAAGAACTTCGTCGGCCGCCTGCTCTGAATGTGGAAAGTCACCTCTTGTATAACCCAGGTCTGTATAGGCTGGCAGGAGATGCACAGGGATTGGATAATGAATCCCCGTTTGAATCCCTTTGGCATTCAGAGCCTCCTGCCATTCGCTCCGCTTCTTGGTGCGAATCGCAT
>DAISKS010000058.1:0-3012 GCA_036820845.1 Candidatus Saccharimonadota bacterium | reverse complement strand
AAACGCTACCTCGAGCGCAAAGTACGCGATAAGTATAACTACACTGGTACGCCAATTAAGTTTAGCTTCATTGACGAAAAACAGGTCAAGGCCAATAAGGAAAAAAATAGCAAGGGATAGTCTTATCGTGTCCGTCGCAATCATCACTACACCTTTTTCATCAGCACACTCTACAGGTAGCGTAATCGCTAGCCTGTGGCGTTCGGCTGACCGTAGGTCACAGGCTTCTGAAATAACTGCAGTGATGCTTCCGCCTCTAACTAAAAGCAAGCCGGATATAGGCAGTAAAGACTTTGACACATTCACCTCGAAAGGCTGTGGCGAAGCCAGCCGAACGCCACGTGCTGAACAAAGTTCACACGTAGAGTGCACTTTTGAGTGGGATGTGGCAAGGGCTTTACTTAATAAGTTAGGTAAAAATCTATGAAACTAATATTCGCGCTAGGGAACCCAGAACCAGACTATTCGTCCACAAGGCATAATGTTAGCTTTCGAGCACTAAACGCGCTTGCAGAGGGCTCTGAATGGGCAAATAAGGCCAAGTTCAACGCCTACATAACCGAAATGATGATTGACGGCGAAAAGGTAATCCTAGCCAAGCCCACGACATATTACAACGAAGTAGGGCAGTCGGCTCGAAAGTTGCTAGACTTCTATAAAATAAACCCTGAAACCGACCTTCTTGTAATTCACGACGACCTTAGTCTGCAATTCGGCACCGTCCGTGTCCGAACCCAGGGTGGCGATGCTGGTAATAACGGCATTAAATCAGTAAATAATCACTTAAATCACCCCTATACTCGCATTAAAATCGGCATTTGTAACGATTTGCGTGACGTAATGGATGATGCCGACTTCGTACTATCTAAATTCAATACAGACGAATCAAGTCAACTCGATAAAACCATCGTCCCACACGTAGTTGGTCTGATTAACCAGTTTTGCAATAATTCACTAGAACTAGTCAGTTACAAAGATTTGAAATAAAAATAACCCCGACTGGGGTTTTGCGGTGGGGTGGTGAGCAGAGCCTTCGGGCTCGATACTCACCACCCACACCGTCTCGGAGCGATGGAGGCGCTAGTCCTCCTGGTCTTCTGACGGCTCTATTGGAACCGCGATTGACCGGAGGCGAGGCTTGTTAAGCTCGCAGAGGCCGCAGGTCACCAGACCCGCCAGAACCATCACAAGACTGCCCGTGACGCCCATACCGCTATGGGTTACAAACGTCGGGACAGCCAACCTTGCCAGAACGACGACCAAAACGGCCGCCAAGCCAAGGTTGCTGAGAGCGATACTGAGAGCCTCACCCTTACGCAGGGCTACGGAATACCTGACAAGCAGGTAAACCACGACAATGGCGAGAGCGGAAATCATAATCCGGTCCCAGCCAACGTTCGAAACGAGCTGCATCATGGCTGCACACCTTCCTTCATCCGAAGAACTTCACACGCGGGATTGCGCACGAATATCTAAATTATAGCATAAACGTAATAATATGTCAATACATAAAAAACACCCACAGTAAGGGTGGGCATCACTGTGGGCGTATTTTACCCTTTAACCCACCCAGGGGGTACAGCTTGGCGAATCTCGAAATCTCGCAGATGCCAGCCGGTTAAAGGGGTTAGTATACATGCAATGCTTTATTGTCTATAGGATGGAGGGTAGTCGACCTATAAACACATTGCATGTAGTCTAACATAAGTTAGAATAGGGGGTATAAGGTGCGTTTGGTCGTTCCGAGGAATCAACCAATCATTGCCATAATAGCACTTATTTGACATAAAGTCAATACATTCTGACATAAATTATATGAAAATCAACAGAATATCACCTCAATCTCATGGTTATCTAAGGATACTGACTAATATTGCCAAAGTTCCGGAAAAATTATACTTTATCGGTCAACTACCCGAAACTCGAATTCCAAGTGTTGCCGTGGTCGGATCACGCAAACCGACTAATTATGGCAAGGAAGTGACATATCAATTGGCTTATGACCTGGCAAAACGTGGGGTTGTCATTATTAGCGGTTTGGCACTAGGAGTAGATGGCATAGCCCATCAGGCCGCGCTCGATGTTGGCGGCGCAACAATTGCAGTACTAGCTAATGGAGTTGATTCGGTCCACCCGTCCAGTCATAAAACTTTGGCAGACAGAATAACACAGACAGGTGGCGCTATCATTAGTGAATACGAGCCCGGCATGACTGCTCGTGGCTTTCAGTTCCTGGCACGTAACCGCATTGTTAGTGGATTATCCGACGCCGTAATCGTTACCGAAGCAGCGATTCGCAGCGGTACACTATCAACCGTCAGCCACGCGTTAGAGCAGGGGAAAGAAGTGTTCGTCGTACCAGGAAATATCACCAGTCCGATGTCAAGTGGTTGCAATAGTCTGATTAAACAAGGGGCTCATTTAATCACCAGTGCTGAGGATGTGCTAGAGGTAATCGGACCAGAGTTATTAGAAAACCAGGCCACCCTTGCGCTAGGTTCAAACGAGCTGGAAGCTAAAATCATCGAATTGCTCCAAAAAGGCGTCCGTGACGGCGACGAACTACAGCAATTAGCCGAGGCCGATATCAGCGAATTCTCAGTTGCATTAACTATGATGGAAATCAACGGTCTAGTCCGGGCGCTAGGCGCCAACCAGTGGACTTTGAAGTAAAGTTTACAAAAAACGAAAACTTGCATACAATAATCGACTGTGTTTAGCTACAAGCAAAGCATTATATATATTTTATATTTATGAAAAATTTAGTAATCGTCGAGTCACCAGCCAAAGCCAAGACAATTGAAAAATATCTGGGCAAGGATTTTACCGTACTTTCTAGTGTTGGTCATATTCGCAATATCATTAAAAAATCGACCAACGACAAGCCTGCCATCGATGTTAAAAACGGCTTTGCAACCCAGTACGAGGTTGACCCTGACAAAAAGAAAATTGTCAGTGAACTGAAAAAAGCCGTTAAAACCGCTGACGAAGTTTATCTGGCAACCGACCCCG
>DAISKS010000057.1:0-3038 GCA_036820845.1 Candidatus Saccharimonadota bacterium | reverse complement strand
AAGTGCTCATTACAGGCGAGGATTCAAATATAGTTTTAGATTTACCCTCTACTTCCGTCAGTGATTTTACTGGCATATTACCGAGCACTTTAACGTCCGACTCGGTGGTTAAACTAACGTCAAACGTTGCCTTCGCCTCTGGTTCGTCGACGCATGGAAACACTTCGCGAGCATGATGGCTCTCGAACTGGGTGGCAATAAGTTCCTTCTTGACGCCGTTGTGTTCGTAATAACACGGGTATATTCCGTGCATAGGGTCGGTAATCTGACCAGAGTAATTTATGGTGATATTAACTTCGTCTGAATCTTCTGAGGGCGCATCGATTATCAAAGAATCATTATCACCGTATTTGAAATCAGCCGACTTGCCATTTACATCAATCGCCTGAATATTTAGTTCCTTACCGTGTAAGATGATAGTTTGTCCGGACTTTCTAATACCCTTTATGACCACATGGCCACTAAACTTTCGACCCGACCTATCAATATCTAGGTCTAAAATATAACTTTTTGGTTTGAATTGCTGGAATAGTCGGATTACGTTTTGCATGCTAACTATTGTAGCATTTTGAAAGCCAGTCATAATAATCACTATGGGTAACGCAAATTATAGAAAACGTCGCTTATTAGTGGTGATTTGTGGCATGATTGGTTTTTTATGGCTGATTATATCAAGTGGCTGGCAATACAGTGCATTTGACACGAACCAAACTAGTAGTAGGCAAGGGGAGTTGGCGGTTGCTGCACTGCAGCGAATAGCTATCAAAGGTCGTGCGCCAAAAACGGGTTACACGAGAGAACAGTTTGGCAATGGTTGGAATAAAACCGGCAAATGCGACACTCGTAATCTAATTCTATATAGAGATTTGAAATTGACTTCAGTTAGCGACAACTGTTTGGTTCAAAGCGGGACTTTACATGACCCGTACACAGGTAGGGTGATTAACTTTAAGCGCAACAACGGCTCGATGGTCCAAATCGATCATGTTGTCGCGTTATCTGATGCTTGGCAGAAAGGTGCCCAACTACTGACTTTAAAAACACGTCAGCAAATGGCTAATGATCCACTGGAATTGTTAGCGGTGAGCGGGGCTGAGAATCAGAATAAAGGCGATAGTGATGCGGCCAGCTGGTTGCCACCGAATAAATCGTTCAGGTGTGCATATGTAGCGAGACAAATAGCCGTTAAATTAAGATACAAATTATGGGTTGCCAAGGCAGAGCGCGATGCTATGACACGAGTACTGGAAGGCTGCCCCAATCAAGTATTGCCAACTCCATAAAAATTGGTTATTATAGTTATGTAGATATTGCATAACGTCGGCCGGCAGGTCGGCTTTTTTCATAGAGAATACAATAAGGAGAATAGAAAATGGAAGAAATTAACATAAAACAATTAGTCCTGGCGGTTAGGACAATAGCAGAAGAGAAAAACCTACCAGAAGAGACAGTTTTATCAGTAATCGAGCAAGCTATCGCAGCTGCATGGCGTCGCGATAACGGTGAGCGTGACCAAGAAGTACGTTCTGAACTTAATATTAACGACGGCACCGCCAAAGTCTATGTAGCACGTGAAGTAGTTGAGTTAGTTGGTTCGGATGCCGTTGAGATTAGCTTGGAGGATGCCAAAAAAACCAATCCAGACGCCGAACTTGGCGATAAAGTCGAAGAAGAGCACGATGTTGTGGCTTTTGGTCGCGTGGCCGCTCAGACTGCAAAGCAGGTGGTCTTGCAGCGTTTACGTGAAGCAGAGCGCGAAGTTGTGCTAGAAGAATACGAAGATAAAATCAACACCGTAGTTAATGGTACTGTACAACGAGTTGATCCACGCGTTGTTCGAATCGACCTAGGTAAAGCTACCGGTATTATACCGCAAAGTGAACAGATTCCAGGAGAGTTTTACTCGATTGGCAGCCGCTTGAAGGTATATATCAAGACGATTGAACGTGATAATCATGGTCCTCAACTAATTTTAAGCCGTAGCAACGAAGATTTTGTAGAATACCTATTCCGCCAAGAAGTACCAGAAATTGAAACTGGTGCGGTAGAAATTAAAGCTATCGCTCGTGAAGCCGGTCGTCGCACCAAAATCGCTGTCGCTAGCGCTACTCCTGGCGTTGATCCAATCGGTACCTTCGTAGGCGGTCATGGCACGCGTGTCCAGGCTGTAATGAATGAGATTGGCGATCAAGAGAAGATTGACATCGTGTCATTCGACGAAAACCCCGAGCAATATATCAAGAACGCGCTTAGTCCCGCTGAAGTTTCCAGTGTCAAAATTAATGAAGACGACAAAAAGGCCACAGTTTACGTCAATGAGGATCAGCAATCGATTGCCATCGGCCGTGCCGGTCAAAATGTGCGCCTAGCTAGTCGCCTAACTGGTTACGAGTTAGATATTGAACAAGTCGTAGCTCAAAAGGCCGCCGCACCAGCTAAGAAGAAGAATATCGAAGATAGCTTGTTCGACGCACTTAATAAATCAGCCGAATAGACTAACATATGTTGCTATACTAATAGCGCTAATGTTAATATAGTAAATAATGATATTTAATTTGCCAGATGCCGACAAAAGTGGCTTTACTATTGTGGAGTTGCTGGTAGTTATTGTTGTTATCGGCATTTTAGCAGCTATAACTATAGTCTCGTACTCTGGCATAAGTCAGAAAGCTCAAATTGCAACAGTTCAAGCTGATTTGGCTTCATCGGCTAGTAAACTTAAAATGTACTATGCTGCGCACGGCAGTTACCCGTCGAGCCTTGCTGGTGATTATTGCCCGATTCCATCCGATTCGGATTATTGCCTAAAAACTAGTGCTAATGTAACTTATCAATACATCAGCGTATCACCTTATAGCACGTTTTCTTTAATAGCATTATACGGAAATATAACCTATAGAATAACTGATAAGTCAGCTCCTAAGAATTTCAATCCTATATTTACTACTGGAGGTGCTGTATCAGAAACTGATGATACTCGAACGCATACTTTCGGGACTTCATGCACATCTGGGTCGCCGTGTACTATAACCGCCGCA
>DAISKS010000056.1:0-3169 GCA_036820845.1 Candidatus Saccharimonadota bacterium | reverse complement strand
AAAGCAGGGACGAAGTCGAAGAACCCCTGATTTTAGTTCCAAAGAAAAGGCTCTAACGAGGATTCATTTATCCGGTCTAGAAAATATCTTGTACAAATGATCGTGGAATAAGCCACGTTGGGTGTTTGAAGCACGACCTACTGATTACGAATCGAGGTCAGTCTGCGACTGAAACCAAGAGAACCTAAGTAAATCCGACGATTACAGTAAACTGGGCATCTGGTCGTTGGGTTTATTTGGGCCTCGCTTGGGAACCCGTTCTCGGACAATTTTCGGACACTGACGGGGATGCGGAACAAACCCTATTTTTCCGTCTTACTCTTCCTCTTAATGTCTTGGCCATGCGCCCGCTAGACATCCGTGAGAAAATAAAAAAGTACGCGTTGGTGGTAGAACGTGCTGCATCCGATTTAGCAAACCGAAAGGATCGCGGTATACAGATGGCAGCTCTCTAAACAGACAGACTAAAAGCAGAAGAGAAGCCCCGAGTATGTGCTGATCGACAACTGATCGTTCGGTCAATGTTAAGCGGCGATAGCCTGTGACAATTCATAATTTTCCAGCCGCCCGCCTGATCTCCTCCTGTCTCCTCCACCCCAAATAAGCCCAACCGGTTTTTGTTATAGTCGCATATCCATTGGCAGGTTTCAGGTACTGATTAGGGCTTAAAAGAACGGTTGTCTGACCCCCCTTCCACAGAATACCGTATTTCGATTCAGGTGCGGGACCATATTTTTCCTTAAAAATCATAGTCAGTTGTTTGTAGTATTGCATGAGAAATTCCAACTCGACGGCCTGCAATTTATCGGCTAGGAAGTAGAAGCGTATAGTAACTGGTATATCACCGATACTGTCGTTCACCTCAAAACGACGGTAATTAGCTGAGCTATCGATCGAGTCAGTGATTTCATTCGCCCGCGGCAATTTCTGTTTTAGATTATCACTGGAAGAATCCCAATCAAAGTCGCGAAATCCGCTTGGTTCATTCGAAGCTAGAACCGTAGTCACAACGACACTAATAAGTGCCAAGATGATAGGAGTAACCACTCTGAGCCGCATATTCTCCATTCCGTTCATACGAGAGCTTAGGGTTACTTAGAGGGCTTCAATCAACGTAATTCTGATATGCCGCTGGACTTGGTGGTTGTGCGACGTTATGAACTGTGAAATTGGAAAAGAAAGTCAGCCGCCGCCCGAAGTTATTATCTTACTTTTGGTCGGAAACAGTTCATCGACCAGTTCACGTATTTTGTTTTTGTCGTCAATATCGGCCCATTTGTCGAGGCGTAATCCGCCCCAGGTAACGTCATTTATTGCTTCCCCCAATTAGGGCAGCATTTTGATAAACCTTAATTTCCGGGTACCATAAGTACCAGGCAAAATCCCACCTATAATTGGCCGTGTACGTTGATGTAGTAGGGCAATCGCTGACGCTGAGGTCATCGGATAGCGTTGTCACTGTTATGGGTTTCGCTGCAAGCGTGGTCATATAAGTATCGAGGAATTCCCGACGGCTGACTTTGCTGTTTTTATTGCTTCCCCCAATTAGGGCAGCATTTTGATAAACCTTAATTTCCGGGTACCATAAGTACCAGGCAAAATCCCACCTATAATTGGCCGTGTACGTTGATGTAGTAGGGCAATCGCTGACGCTGAGGTCATCGGATAGCGTTGTCACTGTTATGGGTTTCGCTGCAAGCGTGGTCATATAAGTATCGAGGAATTCCCGACGGCTGACTTTGCTGTTTTTGATGAAAAATGTTTTCTCCAATATTGTACGAGAGTGACACCTATACGGCCAGGATCGAATGTCTCACCATAGAGTGCACCAAAAATAGGAGAACCGAAGATTGATGTCAATCTTGGTATTGGGGGGGTGTTATGCAGACTAATTTCTATCGTAGTCGAATCGTCGATTCTGTGGTAGTTTTTATTTTGGGAGGCCAGTCTCACATGGATTTTCTTACAAAAAAATTCTCGGTAATTTGGATTATTGTCCTTCCCATTTTAACTTTTCTACTTGGCTCTGGTTTTGTCTGGGAATGGAGGAAAGCAGACATTGAAAGTGGGCGCTTGGATATACAAAAGGCGCAGGCGTCCTATGAAATGCGAGCCAAGATGACCCCGTTGCTTTTGGAAATTATCAAACTTCCGATTGGTTCACCGGAGCGGACTTGGAAGGAAAAAGATTTTAATACTGCCGAGCAAAATCTCGCTCGGATCGAGGGTAGAACGGGTATTGTTTATGACTTCAAACCACCAGTCGGAACGCTCGATGTGAGACTGGAGCCAAATGGTCCCGCTATAAGTTCGGGTCCTAAGATTTCAAACAGTCCGACCGTATTAAACCAAACAACTAGTGGCGACAATAGTCCGGCTGTAACTGGCGTGAATGGTGACGTAACTATTACAAGTGGAGCAGCCAAAAATGAAAAATAGGCTTTGCGTTGGGATAGAATACGGACAGGTTATAACCCTTGTCGTAGGGACCTTTTTAAGCTTCGCTGTTCCAGTGTGGGCAGCGTCCGTGTATCAGCATACGGAAGGCTCTTGCAGTCCTGCTGTGGCTGACGTCAAAGGTAGTGTCAGCGTTGTTTTTACAGAAATTGACCCCGCCGTTATAAGCGACGTAGTTAAGATTTTAAATGCAATTCTCAAGGACACAAACAAGATAGATCAAATAACGCTGGAGCTTGATCGGGCGAGCAAAAGGACCGATCGACTAGAAGTACGGCAGGCATCTCGACGAGTAACTCCAAACCAGTTCGCGGTGCTTAAGTCGATTTTATCCACTAGACCGCCTCATCCAATCGAAGTAGGTGGAATGGCTAATAACATCGAATCGATGCGATATGCTGAGGATATAGCTCTTACGCTTCAAGAATCAAAATGGCCGGTAAGATCATTCGGTGCTCTTACCGTGCTTGGTCAAATACCAATTGGAGTACACATTTCTTACAAGGACGAAGATGGCGCTGCTGCAAACGCTAAATTTCTAGCAGAATCCTTCCGCAAAGCCGGAATTGAGGTGCTTATTAGTGAGAAGCCTAAGCGAACGTCAAGTATTATTGACATTATGGTGGGATTCAAATCGGAATGATTGTTTTCTGTCCGATAATTATTGGCGTGAGAACGCCAACATAAGCGGTAGCAAGGGTATCTTATCTGA
>DAISKS010000055.1:0-3400 GCA_036820845.1 Candidatus Saccharimonadota bacterium | reverse complement strand
TTGTGGACTATTCTGCATGCTCCAGGCCGGATCGAATTGAGTCCCGGTTATAGCTTATATGTGTCTTACCCACTCATTCCGTGGCTAGGAGTGATGGCAGCAGGTTATAGTTTTGGGCCCGTATTTTTACAATCTGCAAGTTCCAGAAGAACATTATTGTTCCAGTTAGGCATAGGTTTCGCTGCATTATTTTTACTATTACGCCTGAGTAATGGGTACGGTGACCCAAAACCTTGGTTAACCCAACAGAATCCATTATTTACCGTTTTCGCTGTCTTGAATTGTGAGAAATACCCGCCGTCTTTGTCCTATTTGCTGATGACGTTAAGTATTATGATGCTACTGCTTACGCTATTTGAATGGCATAACCTCTTTCTGATTAAAGAGCCATTACTCATATTTGGTCGGGTGCCTTTGTTTTTTTATTTAATACATCTTCCTCTCATTCATGGCAGTGCGCTTGCCATTACTTATTTCAGGGGATTGCCGATTGATTGGCTGCTTGGCCGTGGTCGACACGTTTTCCCCACAATACCTGCACCGGAATACGGCTATAACCTGCCGACGGTTTACGGCATCTGGATGGTATTACTTCTGCTCTTATTTCCTCTTTGCACAATTTTTTCGCGATTTAAACACCATCACCCGGGAATACGGTGGCTAAGTTATATTTAGGCTGATGAAGTCCATCAGGGTTTTCTAAAGTAATGGTACTTGACTGCCGATCACTGGCGGCTTCTGAATGACTGCTTTACGACCCATAGGCGACATTGGAGCCAGATTTCCGAATGGCAAGTTTCCCACGTGAAGCTGACATTCGATTTTAGCGAACAAACTGGCACTACCGGCCAGTCGGCAGTAAAAAAATATTATTTATCACCAAACCGAGTAATTTTTAGAGGTTTATTGCTATCGTTTTTCGACATAGTTAATTTCTTATCTGTTGATCTTGGTTTGGATCAGAGTGTTATCTGGTAAATACGGCTGATGTGATCCGATATTTATTATTACGAAACTACAAGCAACGTTATGATTTATATATTTAATCGTTTGCACGGGTTGAAATGAAGATATAACCAACAGCGGAATAAGTCAGAATAGTGACAGATATATGACAAAAAACCTACCAAATCAGTCGGTTGCAATATTTTTTTATTGGATGTATAAATTCGCCCATGCCAAACCTATCGTAAGGTAGGGACAGAAAGTCGCGGATCCCATACAAACGGAAAGCCGGACTGCCGAATATGACTTCGTTAAAGTCATAGGACGGAGCCCGGCTTTTTTTATTTGACGCGAATTAAACATTTTCAAAATCAAACGAGTCTGACCCCATTGATTGTGATTGTGGAATATTTGCGACACAACTTAGTTGTGTGACTTATAAGACCAACATAGAACTTAGGAGAAAATATGTCAACATCGGACAATTCTCAGATCTTTATTTGCTACGCTCGTAGAAACAAAAACTGGCTGCCGAAGCTGCGTGCGATTCTTAAAGAATTCGAACCTAGCATCTTCATTGATACTCAAGATATACAAACCGCACAAGAGTGGGATCCGACAATTGACAAGGCAATTTCCAACGCAAAAGTTGCTATTTGTCTTGTAACTCGCCATTTTTTTAGATCGGAGTATATCCAAGATCATGAATTACCAAGAATTGAGAAGAGACTATTAGATAATAGTATTGGGGTTATTTCAATCTTGGTAGATGGCTGCGAGGAAGGACTGAAAGATAATAGTCTAAAAGAATTTCAGTGCCTGAATGGCAACGATTACTTGGACGAGCCTGAAGACCTGGATAAATATCGAGATAAATTGAAATTAGCTGTCGTGCAAATCTTAGATGGACGTCGCCCGCCTTTGCCATCAAGTCCAAGTCCAGTTTCAAATCTACCTGCGAAGCCGAAATGGTTTGTGGGTTACGAGACGGAAAAGGGAAAGTTAACGCAGTATATCCTCTCTGGACAAAGACTTGTCTCGATTATTGGCGCCCCTCGCACTGGTCGCCGTACGTTGGCTAAACAGGTGGCACATGAGCTATTTGATAATGGTGATTTGCCGGGTGGTGCCATTTGGATCGATTGCCAGAAGATCGAGGACGAGAAAGCTCTAATTTCAGCAGTGAGTGAAGTTTATCTGAGATCTCACGCTCCGGAAAACCCCGTCGATTGCCAACAAATCCTAATCGACGAGTTTTCTAAGAAGCGATGTCTAATCGTGCTGGAAAATACCGAAAATCCCAGAACCGACTTCTTAGAACGATGGGCTAAGAAGATCCCATCACCGTCCGTGGTAATCAATGTAACGGCACTTTTCAGTTATCCTGAAGAATCTCCGCATATTCATTTGAGAGGCTTAGATGAACCGAGTGCTGAATCTTTATTCATAAAAGTGGCGTCGGAAGCTCTTAACACTGAGACGCCCTTTTTGAAGAAGGCAGACTTTGTTCGTATTCGGGATATCTGCCGCGAAACGCGCAACAACCCGCTACTTGTTGAGATTTACGCAAATAAAAGCGGGCAAGGCCTGGACTTGATTGATATTCTAGACATTGCCCGCTCTAATCAGAATGAAGATACCATTACTATTTGGAAGAATCAGTTAGAGCCTCTATTCTCCGGCCTTGATGAAAAGCATCGCGAAGCGTTCCTAAAGCTATGTCGGCTACCTGATGGCGTGAGTCGGGAATTGGTTTGGGGAATCACCGGACTCGAACCCAGGATACTCGGTCCTGCCATCAGGAAGCAGTTTCTTTGGGATATGGGATATCAGCGATATTTAATTGATCCTTCAGTACGAACTTTTGCGGAAACCAAACTCACCCGCCCCACGTTCGAGGTTGATGGCGACGTTGCTGCGGCCTTTGCGCGCGTTGCGGAGGCACAGGCGGCTCTTATCGATCAATCGTTAGTGAGTGACCGACAAGCTCTTGAGGAAGCGATCGAATGGTTTGTGGCTGAGTGGGGTAATTTGAAGTTTTGCGTTGGTGCCGCCGATCTTATCGGGGACAAAGAGACTATATGCCGACTTGCCGACAGCATTTTGCAATTCATGATACGCCACGGTAAATTTGAGTATAGTTTAGAACTTTACAAGAAAGCGCTTGGTTTCCGAAATAAGGATGACTATGGTCGGGCTAGGACACTCAACGATATGGCTGTCTGTCTTCAATTCTTAAGGGAATACGCTACTGCCCGGATACATATACAAGAAAGCATCAAACTGTGGCAAGAACTGATTGAGAAAAGCGAGGAGTCTGATGCACTGAGCGAATTGATGTTCAGAACTGCCCAATCATGGAATACACGCGGGTTCATCAACTTATTGAACGAGGGATTAGGGGATAATCGGTTCGTCGATGCTGTGGAAGCGTTTAAAACCGCCGAAAATTTTT
>DAISKS010000054.1:0-3536 GCA_036820845.1 Candidatus Saccharimonadota bacterium | reverse complement strand
GTCATTCTTGCGCTGTGTATCGCGCTGACCGCGTTGTAGCGCTGGTAGGGCTATAAATACCATTAAGAATATTAACCCCGCGATGGCCAACACCAATACCACCTCTATTATGGTAAAGCCATGTTTTTTCTGTTTAGTTTTTGACATTTCTCCGAACCACCTTTCGATTGATTACTCTGTTATAAGCTTATGTTAATACTTTGTCATTAAATATGCAATAGTCTAGACCTTAACGCCATTCACTAGGCTGTAAATCGGTAACAATATAGCTGCCACCATGCCACCAGCTACTATAGCTAACGCGACCATGAGTATAGGCTCTATAGAGGTGGATATGTTCTTTATTTCTTCATCCAACTCGTCTTCGTAGACTTGGGCAGTTTTACCCATCATCTCATCAATCTTTCCAGACTGCTCACCAATGTTTATCATCTGAGGAACGAGTTCTAGAATATAGTCCTCTGATTTTAAGGCATCCGAAAGTGCCTTGCCTCCCTTGACTTTATCGGCAGCCTTATCAATACTTTTACTTACAATGGTATTGTTGACGGCCTGCGACGTTAATTTGAGCATGTCAAGCATGCTAACACCAGAAGCTAGTAGTGTTTGGCCGGTTCTTGCCAACCTGGCCATATATAATTTGCGGAACATTGAACTAAATAGTGGTACATTTAGTTTTAAAGTGTCCTTTGTCTTGATGCCGTTGTCTGTTTTGAGATATTGAACAAAGAAGTATGAGAGAACGATAATGATTATAATCACCAGCCACCAAAATCGAGTAACAAAATTAGCCGCTCCAACCATCACTTGAGTAACCATCGGCAATGGCTGGCGAAGGTCTTTATATAGCTTCTCTATCTGCGGTACAACCGTAAATAACATAAATGCAATAACTAACAACATGACCAATAAGACAATAATTGGATAGGTCATAGCGCCTTTTATCTTACTCATCGTTGCTGCATCTTTTTCCTGCTGAGCGGCAATTCTTAGTAAAGCAGTGTCGAGTGTGCCCGATGCCTCGCCAGCCCCTACCAAGGCAAGGAATACGACGTCAAATTCCTTGGGGTGCTTGGCTAAAGAATCTGAAAAAGATTTACCACCCTCGACGGACGCTATAATCTCTTGGACAACAGATTGTAATTGTTTATTCTGTGTCTGATCTAATACGGTACGCAAAGCTTGAGTCAACGGTAAGCCGGCACCTATCAAGGTCGATAATTGCCTAGTAAAGACAATTTTATCTTTCATTGTAATACGCCCAGTAATTTTAGATAATAGTCCGCCCTCTGACTGCTCTTTTATATCGATAGGTGTAAAACCTTGCGCTATTAGTAATTTAGCAGCAGAATTTTCCGAGTCCGCTTGTACAACAGATTTAACAATCTTATCTGTGGATTGATCGCGCGCCTCGTAATTATATTTTTTCATTACTAACCCCTCATTAGTCTCTCAAACTCAACCAGGTCAACAGCAACTTCATAGGCATTATCGTAAGTTATAGTGCCGTTCTGAACAAGATTAACCAATGTCCTATCCATAGTTTGCATACCTTGATCGGCACCTGTCTGGATAACTGCGTCCAACTGATGCGCTTTTCCTTCGCGGATAATATTACGGACTGCCGGATTCGTGACCAAAACTTCAGCCGATACAACGCGTCCACCACCAATTGCCGGTATTAGTCGTTGTGAGCAAATAGCCATTAGGATATTCGATAACTGCGCACGAATTTGCGGCTGTTGATGAGGTGGAAATACGTCAATCATACGGTCAATTGACTGCGATGCGCTATTGGTGTGTAGTGTCGCGAAAACAAGGTGACCGGTCTCGGCAATAGTAATAGCTGCACTAATAGTCTCGAGATCGCGCATTTCGCCGATAAGAACTACATCGGGATCTTGACGTAGACTTGAACGCAAGGCAGCGCTAAAGCTATAGGTATCATAATGAACCTCACGCTGTACAACTGCCGACTTCTTGGATTTATGAGTAAACTCGATTGGGTCCTCGATAGTGATAATGTGATGCGAGCGTTCGCTATTGATTTTATCCACCAAAGCCGCTAGCGTAGTTGATTTACCACTACCGGTAGGGCCTGTAATCAACACTAAGCCCCTTGGATAATCAGCAAATCCCATCACGACCTGCGGTAGGCCCAATTCAGTAACGGTCTTAATCTCGTTTGGAATTAGACGCAAAGCGGCTGCCATATTACCGCGTTCGTGAAAAGCATTAACACGGAAACGCCCAAGCGTACCAAATGCAAAACTAAAATCAAATTCCTTATCTTTTTGTAGGATTTGACGTTGATCTTGATCAAGAATCGAAAATACCAGTGACTCAACCGCCTGTTCCTCAAGGGTGTTATAGCCCATAATCGGTGATAATGCACCATCAACACGTAGCATTGGTGGCAAACCGACCTGAAGATGCAAATCAGATGCCTTCTTTTTTACAACTTCCTCGAGTAGAATTTCGATTTTTAGTTCTTGATTGTTCATTTATTTTTTACCCCTCTCAGCTCGCTGTGTCTGACGTTACACGGTTGACCTCTTCGATTGTTGTAACACCGTCAAGAACTTTTAGATAACCGTCTTGTCTCATTGTTACCATACCTTGTTCCTGGGCTTTACGCTGTATCTCGGCGCTAGTTGCCCTCTTGACGATTAAGTTTTGAATCTCGTCTGTGACATCCATCACCTCGTACAAACCTGCACGACCGCTATAACCGCCAGGTGCCGGATCGCGTGGAGAATCAATCCCCTTGACTAAAGTATAAGCGCTTTGACCAGCTAGAGGCAAGTCTTTGTGTCCTAAATCTTCAGAAATAGCTAAAACATCGGCCTGCGTCTTCGGTAATAGATGACCTACTGTAGTTAATATATTCTGCGTCTCGATAGGATTAGATTGATATACTTCACGTTTTTTAGCAACGCGACGGACTAAGCGCTGACCGATAATCGTATTGACCGTACTTGCAATCAAGAAGGGCTCAATTCCCATATCTAATAGACGTGGTAAAACACCAGCAGCACTATTAGTGTGGAGTGTGCTGAAAACTAAGTGACCAGTTAAAGCGGCCTGCACGGCTAAGTTAGCCGTTTCAGAGTCGCGAATCTCTCCTACCATCACCACATCAGGGTCCTGGCGCAGAATAGACCTCAACCCACTGGCGAATGTTAGGCCCACTTCATCATTAACCTGAATCTGGTTGACACCATTCATCTTGTACTCGACCGGATCTTCTAGTGTGACGATATTGACTGAATCATCCTTTATCTCTTTAATGAGTGCATATAGGCTTGTAGATTTACCACTACCCGTTGGACCAGATGTAAGAATCATACCATTAGGCTGCTTGATACCCTTGCGTATTGTACGAAGTGCCCGACCGGCATAACCCATCTCTTCGATATCAAATGTATTACCAGATTTATCCAAAAGACGAATCACAACCTGTTCTCCCCAAATAACCGGACTAATCGCTATACGAAGATCGACTTCCTTATTGGCAATTCTTACAGCAAATTGAC
>DAISKS010000053.1:0-3737 GCA_036820845.1 Candidatus Saccharimonadota bacterium | reverse complement strand
TCAGGTAAGGGCGCTTAGCTCAGTTGGCTAGAGCATCTCGTTTACACCGAGAGGGTCGGGGGTTCGAGCCCCTCAGCGCCCACCAAATTAAATATCCAACCTTTAGGGTTGGTTATTTAATTTTGGAGAGCCCTAAAGTTTATAATCCCGACGACAAGTCGGCGTCGTTTGAAGTAGCCGAGTTCTCGTGGCACTAATATATATCCATTACGCTTGTGTATATCTTGCGAAATTAGTAAGATATATTCATATATGTCGAACACTCAATCTAGGATAAATTATGGCTTCACGATTGTGGAGCTTCTTGTTGTGATTGTTGTGATTGGGGTTTTGGCGGCAATTACTATCGTCTCTTACACTGGAGTTAGTTCGAAAGCCATCGCGGCTTCGCTACAGACTGATTTATCAAACTCCTCTAAGAAGCTTAAGATGTACTACGCCGAGTACGGGACATATCCACAAACCCTAGATGGTAGCAATTGTCCGCAAACACCAAATGCCGACTCTAAGTATTGCCTAAAGCCTACTTCGGGCACTGCGATTTACTACTGTACTTCAGCGCCATATAGCAAATTTGCTTTAGGCGCTAGGAGCTCAAATGGTACTGGCTATATAGTGACCGACAGCACCGCTCCTCAGGCGGGTAGTGGCTATGTTCCTATATTCTGTAACGATGGAAAGATAACTCAAAACAGCTCTACTAGAACCCATACTTTTGACACTAATTGTACGTCAACTGTGCCTTGTAGTATCACTGCGAGTGCGAGTGGTACCGTCACGGTTACAGTTCTGGCTGCTGGAGGTGGTGGCGGTGAGGGCAGCAGCTATAATTGTCTTGGTGGTCCTGGCGGAGAAGATGGATTATCGGGCGGAAATTCGTATTTTGTTTTAGGAGGTGTTAGCTATATAACCTATGGAGGCACTGGTGGCACCGGAGGTAGCGACTGCGGAGATTGGGGCACTAATGGCACTAACGGCGGTACTAATAGCCCTGTAGGCTTGGTTGCTACTATTGGCGGTGCTCTAAATGGGGGAGCAAGGGGTGATGGCTGGGATGGTCCCGAGGGTGGCGGCGCTGGTGGCTCAGGCGGTAAATTGAGTGGATCAAAAGTGATTAACGCCGGTGAAGTACTGACAATAGCCATTGGAAAAGGCGGTGCTGGTGGTGGGAACGGTGGAGCCGGGCTGGACGGCTCTTTATCGATCAGTTACTCATATTAAGCCGAGAGGTAAAATTGTACACCGATTGGATATATTCATCTTGTGTATAGACTATACTGCTTGAATATTTCCATCTTTTCTGCTATAATCAACATCTAAGGAACCCGGTTATCGGGTATATTTTTATGAAAGACCCAAAATACATTAGGAACGTAGCAATTATTGCTCACGTTGATCACGGCAAGACTACAATCGTTGATGGTCTATTAAAGCAAAGCAATACTTTTCGTGCTAATCAGGCCGAAATGGAACAGTCGCTAATCATGGATAGTGGCGATCAAGAGCACGAACGTGGTATCACTATTACCGCCAAGCAAACTTCTGTTTACCATGGTGATTACAAAATAAATATTATTGATACACCTGGTCACGCTGATTTTAGTGGTGAAGTCGAGCGTACCTTGAATATGGCCGATGGAGTTCTGCTGATTGTTGATGCCCAAGAAGGCCCAATGCCACAGACGAAATTCGTTTTGTCAAAAGCTTTGGAACTTGGCCTTCAGCCAGTCGTAGTGATTAACAAAATCGATAAACCAGCTCGACGTATAAGCGAAGTGTTGGACGAGGTTGCCGACTTATTCCTAGAACTTGCTATTGATGAAAGCCAGCTATATTACCCGGTTTACTATGCCATTGGACGTGAGGGTAAGGCTTGGAAGGAATTACCAGATAACCCTTCAGAACATACGGATTTAGACCCAATTTTTAACGCAATTATAAACGATATTTCGGCGCCATCAGTTGATACGAATGGCTCGCTGCAACTTCTTGTTACGGCGTTGCAGTATGATTCTTTTCTCGGAAAGTACGCAATCGGCAGGATCACTAGAGGTAGTGTGAAAAAGAATATGCCAGTAGTGTTAATGAAACGCGGTGACGAAAAGGTTAATTCGAAAATTGATAAAATATTTACCTACCGCGGACTAAATCGTGAAGAGGTAGACGAAGCTATCGCTGGTGATATCGTTGCGATTACTGGTATATCAGAAGCCCATATTGGCGAGACTGTCGCCGATAAGGATAATCCAGAGGCTCTACCATTAATTGATATCGAAGCCCCAACTATTAGTATTTACCTTGGTCCAAACACTAGCCCAATGAAGGGTAAGGAAGGGCAGTTTAATACATCCCGTCAAATTGGCGATCGCTTAAAGAGAGAGCTCGAAACTAATGTTAGTTTGAAAATTGAGGAAGATGGAATTGGTTTTAAGGTTTCAGGTCGTGGTGAGCTTCACCTGTCGGTTTTGATCGAGACTCTACGTCGTGAAGGCTTTGAATTTGAAGTTGGCCGTCCTCAGGTTGTTACAATCGAGGAAGCAGGTACTATAAAAGAGCCAGTCGAAGAATTGTTGGTTGAAGTATCTCAGGAATTTGTAGGTGTTGTTAGTCAGGAACTGGGCACTCGCCGTGCTGAAATGATTAAACAAGAGCAAACGAGCGCTGGTACTGCCAGGATGACTTATATTTTACCAACCAGGGCACTGATTGGACTTAGAAATCTGCTGCTAACCGACACAAAAGGTACGGTTATTATGAACTCTTTGCCTCACGGTTATCAGCCACTTGGACCGAAACTGCAAAAGACTCGTAATGGTGCGCTAATCGCAACTGAATCAGGCGTAACTACACCTTATGCACTCGAGATGGGTGAATCAAGAGGTGAATTATTCATCGGTCCCGGTACGCAAGTCTATGCTGGTATGATTGTTGGACTTTACCAAAGGAATGACGATTTGGAAATGAACGTCTGCAAAACAAAGCATTTAACTAATATGCGTAGCTCTTCAAGTGATGGCACCGTCCAACTGACGCCATTTACTGACCTTAGTTTGGAACAGTGCATTGATTTTATTGAGGACGACGAGTTACTAGAGGTAACTCCAAAAAACCTACGCTTGCGCAAGCGTTTCCTAGATCCGAATGAGCGCAAACGCGCCGCAAAAGTTTAAGCTTAGGCTATAATATACTCAGTGAAAACTGTAATCGATAACCAATTGATTGAGTATCAAGACACAGGTAGTGGTGTTACAATTCTATTGTTGCATGGTTGGGGTACTAGTTTAACTACATTCGATAAACTAACCGCTGATTTAATTGGTAAGTACCGAGTAATTAGACTGGATTTTCCGGGATTCGGCAGCAGTCCTAATCCTAGCCGGCCATGGGCGGTTGATGACTATGCCAAACTAACAACCGGCTTGATGACAAAGCTAGGTATTGATAATCCGTATGCGATTCTAGGCCATTCTTTTGGTGGGCGCGTAGCAATTAAATTGATTAGTCAGAAGTATTTGAACCCAGATAAATTAATATTGATTGGTGCCGCCGGCGTGAAACCTAAAAAAGGCCTAAAGTCATCAATATATAAGTACGCCGCCAAGGGTGGTAAGGTGGTACTTTCTATACCGCCATTGAGTAAATTTAAAAACAAACTCAGGCAAAAGTTGTATCAATCAGCTGGCAGCAGCGACTACCTGAATAGCGGAAATTTAAAGGAAACATTCCTGAAGGTTATT
>DAISKS010000052.1:0-3748 GCA_036820845.1 Candidatus Saccharimonadota bacterium | reverse complement strand
AATTAGCCTGTCAAAGAAGGAGCTTGACGTCAGTTTTAAAATTGATACAACGACATTAAGCAAGGAACTCAAAGCCTATGCCAATGAAATAACAAAACCGAGAAAAGAAAAGGTTCGGCATGTTTGGATAGTCGATATAAAGACAAAGAGCATGGTCGATGTCACATCTGACGTTCCGTATCAGCATAGCCAGGTAAACTGGTCGCCCGATGGCAGACGGCTATCATTTGCATCCTATCGAGTAGGCAAGGACGCTTTTGCTGGCAATAAATGGCAGGTCCACGTAATGGAACTAAACAGTCCCGATCATAAAACGACTGTAGTTAGTGATAGCGGTATGACCTCTGCTTGGATCAACAATGAAGAGCTTGTCGTGTCTGAAGGTGTCGCCACAAATACCTTGTCAATTTATGATATAAAAACGAAGATAAAAAAGCCTTTTGCAGCGATTCGGGCCGGGTCATCAACGCCGCGGTTTACTTTGGGCGGATCGCAAAACGAAGTGATTTACTACGAAGAGTTTGCCACTCCTGAAGGTCACAGTGATGCTTTGATTCGGTCGTATAATACACACTCTGACAAAGCAGAAGATGTTGTAAAAGATGCTGGAGTCCCATGGTACGTGAAATAACAACATCAAGCTGATGAATTCTAACGAGGCGGGTCGAGTCCGACGCGCAAAAGACGCGCGTCTCACCCGCGCGTTCCCGCCGCCTGCGGCGGCGGGAATGCCGGGGCTGAGCCGCGGGTCCGAGCCCCCACCCGCCGCAGGCGGCGGGAACCAGGGGCTCGAGACCGACCCGTAAAAACGGGCGGCTCAGCCCCGGCATTAGCACATAAGGAGGATATTCATGAGACATGTTCGCTTATCTCGCCTTCCAAAGATAGTAATCGTACTATTGATGACTCTCTTCATGGCGTGCAGTGGTAATGATAGCCAAACGAATTCAGACTCTGCACAACATAATGCTATAGCTCTGGCATCCATAAAATCTGGTGGCGCTAATAATCTATATTTGGATAGCGGTCGAATCTACTACTCTGACTACAATAGGGGGATAATTTATAGCGTTTCCGCAAGTGGAGGAGAAATTACAAGTCATTACTTGAACGGTTTTGTGAGCCCCTGGCGTGTAGTGCATGGCGGCAATAAAATATTTATTCTTAATGCGATAACTGATATTGGCGGGATTCTGTCGTTACCAGATGATGCGGCAGGCATAAATCCCTTGTATCAGGAAGCCTTAATGGCACCAGATATCGTAACTGATGATACATATGTATATTGGAGTGCTGACAATAAAATATTACGCACCCCGCTAATTCTGACAGGAAACAGCAGTATCGAAACCATGTTTACCGGCACTATCAATAATAAGGTTAGTTTTGTACTTGATGGAGAAACGATCTTCGCGATAGAGAATGCAACTAGGGATATCTATAAACTCAATCTGTCCTCTGGAGTTACTTCGTTGCTGGTTTCCGGAATTGGGGCAAGTGACCCTGGATGGTTAGCAGGCATTACACTGGCTGTAACGAACCAGTCGCTTTATGTAAAGGATTACAGAAATGACATTTATTCTGTAAACAAACAATCTGGCAGCTATACAAAAGTCACTTCGACATTTTTTTCACCCCCGGTATCAGGTGCGAGGATTAGATCAACAGGAGATGCGCTATACTGGTGGGTGTCAGATGCTTCGAGCCTCTATTTGAAGCGATTGAATGAAGCATTGGATCAAATTGAAACCGTAACGACAATTCCCTTCACATGGAATTTTCTTGATTTCTACCCAGATGGAACAAACGTCTACTGGTTTACTTATGACTACAACTCTACAGGTGACCAAACAATCCATGCTTGGCGGATTCCAGTTGCGGGGGGTGCAATAGAAAATGTTGCGTCATTCGACGGTTATTTAGGAACGAATGGTGGTATGGCGCCCTATTTTCTGACGGGAGATGCAGATAGTCTTTATTGGACCAGTCAAAGCATTAACGCGTTGCTCAAAATGCCTAAAAGTGGCGGTACCCCCACTGTCATAACATGGGAGGTTGGCTATGCAGGTCCAAAGATTGCTGTTAAAGGTACCGATATTTATTTGGGAGATGGTGAAGGTGTAAAGAAAGTACCGATAGCCGGCCAGGCCGCGCCAACGGCAGAATGGACGTCGTCTACGCCCATTGATATAACTCGAGATGATGTCAATCTTTATTGGATTGTTAATAGCGGCGTTACCGCAACCTATCCGCAGGGTAGCTTTGATGTTTATTCTAAGCCTGTGGCCGGCGGTGTCGCTCAAAGGCTATTCAGTTTATCTAATTACGGTCAAAGACTATATGCGTATAATGATTATCTATATTTTATTTTAAGTACCGCAGATGGTGGCGGGATCACGCGTATGCCCAAGATAGGGGGTCAAGAGGAACCTCTTGTTGAAACTATTGGAGGAGAGCCGGCTGATCTTTTCATCATTAATGACAAGCTTTATTTTACATTTGATGGTATCTACCAGATAGACCTTCAAACTTGGCAAGAGAAGATATTGCTAGCATCCAGCCCTTCTACCGATCAACTGTATGTTGATGCTAACCACATCTATTTTACGAAAGACCCTCTGTACGGCGGAGGGGTGTATCGTATCCCCTTGAATGGTGGTTCAGTTGAACCATTATCTGGATCAGCTGGCTGGAAGATTGTTGGAGACACAGACAACATATATTGGGCTGCTGGCTCGAAGATATTTAAAATGGCAAAATAACAATCGGCTTATTATGTCGGTTAAAATACCGCAATCTACCAATATTATTTTCCCAACTTGTCGTTCGAGTCCCGCGCTGCATAGCGCGGGGCTCAACTCGTCGTGTTATCTCTTGGGGCAATTATGGACATTGAAGAACTTTTTGATCGGTATGTGAATGGCATAGACAGAGCAGAAGACTACATTAAATGGGCTGAGGAGCAGCTTGCTGCCGGCTCTAATTCCGTGGATATTGCTATTCTTGCAGGACTCAATCTAGAAAAACCAATTGATTCAGAAGAAGTACTTGATGATTTCTTTAAGTGTATTCGTGATATGGGGCTTGAATGGCCAAATAGGAGATCAGGACAAAAGAAATTCGATGAAAAACTCATAGTACACATTGCAAGAGCTATCCTGAATGGGCAGACAGGAATTATTGAAGGTTCACGACAATTAAGCCGCTTGAGTTATCAAATCACCGATGGACGCGATTCGGATTTTATAGGGTTTGTAGGTATCGACTCTGAAACAGACCATCTTCCAGTTGGCCCAGTTCGCGTGAACTGGTCAAACGAAGCACTAAAAGAAAAAGACCTGGCCTGGGCCGATATGGTATTTATCTCCGCAATGGTGGTCCAACGCAAATCGGCGTATGACGTAATTCATTGGGCGAAAAGTTTAAAGAAAATTGTCGTAGCCGGCGGCCCGATATTTTCCGGTGAGTGGGAGCAGTTCGGCGAGGTCGACCATTTCGTCCACTTCTGCGCCGCTACCCGGAACTGGCCCCGGTCTACTGTTACGGGAGCGACTACCCGCACGTCGAAGGCGGCAAGGCATCGCGGCGCGTCATGGAGGACGTGCTGGATCGCGTGGGCGGCTCGGCCAAGGAGGACTTCTTCGTCCGCAACGGCGGGTTCCTGATGCCGGATTGAGCGTCCGCCGGCGGCGGGCCCTTCATGGGCCTTGTGATCCGCAGCTCTCGACTGGATGCCTCGCCCACTTGC
>DAISKS010000051.1:0-3752 GCA_036820845.1 Candidatus Saccharimonadota bacterium | reverse complement strand
GTCTGGGGAGACCTGGAGCGGGAGTTCGAATCTCCCCTCCTCCGCCAAATTAAAATTGTGACCTTTATGGTCACTATTTTAATTTGGCGGAGCCGGACAGATACGAACTCCCGCGGTTTTACATAGTAAAACGGGAGTTCGGCATAGCGATTGAAGTGAAAAAGTGTTCACATTTTTTCACGAATGAGCGGAGGAGGCCAAAGGCCGATATCTCTTTAATCACAAAAATGCAGGAGTAGCGCTCCGACCAATGCCTACGCTTTTCCGCTCACTCTGTTCGCTACAACGAATCTAATAAAACGATAATAAGCAGGATGTCCGGCGAAAAAGCTAAGCGCTATCTCCCCTCCTCTATCCCGCTTCATATTTACTAAAAGTGCTAGAATCATACTATGGATACGCAAATTCTAGACAACAAGAAGAATGTAATCGAGCTATTTATTAGAAACGAAGAGGCGCTCAGTGCCTTGTATGCTAGGTATTCAACCATATTCGCCGATGACAGTGATTTTTGGATGGATATATCCAAGGATGAAACGGTGCACGCCAGTTGGGTGCACGATTTACTTGATAAGTACTTGGCCGATCAAGTTAACTTCAGTGATAATCGTTTTAGCGTCGTGACGATATCCAATATGGTCGACTATGTTAAGTCGGAGACAGACAAGGCCCTACCAAATAAGGTTAACCCTATTCAGGCACTATCAATTAGTATGGATATCGAAAATTCAATGCTAGAACGTAATATGTTCGAAGCCTACGACTCTGATGACTTTGAACTAAAAGATGTCCTAGATAAGTTAAGGACTTCGACCGAAATACATTACGCTGAAGTAAAAAAGCGCTGGGAACTCGAAAAAAGCTCGAACTCACAGCAGATAATTTAAACAGGTCTTATAATACTCATGCTATACTAGCTATATCATGGCAGAGGGTAATTATTGGCAGGGCGAGAACCAAGACGAACCAGTCGAGGAATATATGCCTACGCCTGATGATGAGAACACTGAATTAGATCAACAAGAACCCGTACAAGATTCGGCTGAAAACGTTGATGAAGAACCGATTCATTGGCAGGCAGCCGAGTATATTAACCAAGAAAAGAACGGTCTGTGGTTTATTGGCCTTGGTGTAGTCGCAGCGGCATTTATCGCTCTTGATATTCTAGTCTTGAAATCCTATACTTTCTCGGTTTTGGTGGCTGTAATGGTGGCGGCAATTATTGTGTTCGTGAAACGCCCGCCAAAGATGGTGAACTATACCCTTAGTCCTAATCAAGGTTTATTCATCGGTGAAAAACTACACCATTTTAACGAGTTCAAGGCTTTTGGTTTGTTGGAGGAACATGGTCAGAACTCGCTAATGTTAATACCGCTTAAACGCTTTATGCCTGGTGTTTCTGTCTACTTCCCTGCCGAAGTCGGCGAGCAAGTTGTCGATGTTTTAGGAGCCAGGTTGCCGATGAAACCACTGAAACTGGACATTGTCGATATTATCGTTCAAAAACTGCGACTGTAACGATTATGCTGTCAATGGGTGGTGTATTGTGGTATAATTTGTTGCATTCACCGCGCTTTGTGGCTGAAAGCACCTTCTAGTTACAAAAAAAGTAAAGCTATGTGCCTAGGTACATAGCTTTACATTTGCACCCGTAGCTCAGCTGGATAGAGTGTCGGCTTGCGGAGCCGAAGGTCGTAGGTTCGAATCCTGCCGGGTGTACCAAAATTTGAGGACGAGTTTAACTCGTCTTTTAATTTTGGTTACCCTGCCGGATTCTTTAGTGTTACACAAACACTTTTCGTGTATAATTCAAGCATATGCGTTTATTAAATAAACACAAAATAACAATCATTGGCATATTTATATTTGCGATTATATCGATGGTCGGGCTAGCTGTTACGAATATTCGTAAATCCGATGCTTATACTGGTCAAGAAGTGTGTAGCTATAGCCTAAGTATATCCAATAGCAAACCGGCGTATAGTCCGACAGTCGATCCTAATGGTAGTTTTAATTTGTATAAGTCGGCCACATTACGCGTTTCACTAAATACCAATAGGACCGTAGCAGGTACTACTTGCCTGGCGACAGTAAACTATGTAAATATTCAGATCCTTGCAAGGAATAACGTGACTGGTGCAGAATCGCCGTACGTGCATCCGTTACAAGCCGAGACAACTTACGAAGCTTCAGAGTGGTATTGGAATCAAGAATGGCTTGAGTTCGGAACTTACGACAATATAAAAATCAGTGGTTATGTGAACCAATTCTCGGGCGGCACTCAACAGCTAGTTACGTTGGTTCCAGTTTTCTATAATTTACATGACATTCCATCATCTCCAACCCCTTCGCCAACCCCTAGCCCCATGCCTAATCCGACACCTAGCCCAGTCGAAGACATCGACAATCAAACTGAAAAGCCAACAACCGTAGCTGTCGACAAAACCCAACTATGCATAGTGGCTCAGATCACAAAAGAGCGCTATGATGCAATAAAAAACAATATCTCGAAACCCACCGCCGAAGAATATGATAAAATTCAGTCTTGTCTTGGTGTTACGAACAGTATATTACCCACGGATCTAAGTCCAGTTACGGCTGATAAAGTAGAAATAAGTAAACTAACTCCGGACAGCTTGCTGGCTGTTAATAAATTACAGAATGTCAATAAGACCGATTCAACAGGAAACAAGAAGCAAGCGATATTGATTTCCGGCAAAGCCAAACCTAATACCTTATTGTTCCTATATATATTCTCTGATCCAATTGTCGTTATCACTTCTAGCGACGAAGACGGTAATTGGAAATATACTCTAGAAGATCCTTTGAAGCCTGGTAAGCACGAAGTCTATGCCGTAGTTGACAGGGGCAACGGTGCCTACAAGCGCTCCGAAGCAATGCCATTCACGATTGGTACGGCTGCTGCTACGGCTGGTAACCCGAATGGTCTTAGCCTGAGTCTAGCTGACGCGCCAGCCGAGACACCGACACAGTCGACACGCGGACTGGTGTTCTATATCGTTGGGTCAGTGTTAGTTCTGAGCATTGTCTTAGTCGGTCTGTATTTTGTTATAAAAAAAGCTAAAAAGAATCAAGTTAATGCCGGCGGAACGATGACCTTATCTAGCTACGGTACGGATATCCCAAATGACGACAACTCAGACACCAAGTTGGGGCAATAGGGTCTGATATGAAACGCGAAAGACTCGAAATCATATATTCGGTCGGTATACTGATTGCCATACCAGTAATTTTGGTTATCAATACGGTTATGCTAACGCAATCAATGACAAATACCTTCAATCTAGAGTTGAGGCGTAAGGCAGATTTGGCTAATAGTGTTTTTGCTGAGTCTTCAAAAAAACTAATTCAAGATAAACAATACACAACCCTGCAAAAGACTCTTGACTCGCTCGAAGCCTCGCAGCCTACGATGATGAAGAGTGCGGTTGTTGTTAACCAAGACGACCAGTTAAAAATTGTCGCCCGCAGTTTGTCGGCGCCAGAAAAACTGTCCTCAATTGCCGAAACTGAGGTCAAATTGGCGATTGACCGTAAAACAGCAGTCGCGTCGTTGATTAATACTTACGACCGTGCCGGTAATCGAGCTCAGGCTTGGTATGTTATGACACCTGTAATGGATTCGTCTAATAAAAAAGTTATTGCCGTAATCTCGGCCAGCTTTCTGACAGTTGATGCACAGGAGGCCATCGACGGAGTTTATCGTCAGTCGTTTATCGCACTGTTGATAA
>DAISKS010000050.1:0-3773 GCA_036820845.1 Candidatus Saccharimonadota bacterium | reverse complement strand
GTTGGGCTATCGCCCTGCTGCCTTCGCGAGCATACATATCCGACAGGTTTATTTAGCGCGATGTATTGGTAGTCTTTTTTGTTATCTAAAATTTTACCATCCACTTTGATAATATCACTCGTGTCAAATCGAGCGCCAAGGCTTACGATATTACCGTTAACCGTTGCTCTACCTTGTTCGATTATTTGGTCAGCTTCACGTCGGGAAATACCCAGGACTAAGGCTAGGTGTTTATTGAGGCGTTTGGGATTATTATCAGATTGCATTTCTGATTAATTATAACACTTTGAAATCTAGAATTGAGGTGGAGGTGTCGGTGCTGTATTAGAGCCGTCGTTTAGTTCTTGGACCATTTGGGCTGACAAATCAGGTGTCGGAGTAACCATAGGCTGAGGTACTACTGGCTGTACAGCTACTGGTTGAACGGCTGAGACTGCGACTGGATTGGTTAGTTCTTTTTCCATCATCATACCGATATTCTGGTGTTCGGTGGGTGCTGCTGGGGGATTAATGACGCGTTCGCCTAGTGATGTTGGCGCTGGGGTCGAAAACGGTGCCGTTGGTTGTGGTAAAACTGGAGCGACTGGTGCTGTCGAAGGTGCTAGCGGTGGTGTTGCGACGGGCTGGGGTACTGTTGCGGCGACGACTGGTTCGGGTAGCACTGGCGTCGGTGTGATAACAACTGGCTCAGGTACTACAGGCACCGGTGTGGCTACAACTGGTTGTGGCGCAGAGACGACTGGTTCGGGTGCTCCCGGTACTGGTGCGACTACAACTGGGTCAGTTGCATAGCTAGCTGGTTGTGGAGGTAGAGTTGAAATTACAGGCTCGACTAGTGGAGCGGGTTGAGGTGCTACTACAGGTTCTGCGGGTACGGGTGCAGGCGCAGGGGTCGGTTCAATAACTGGTGGGGTCGTATCAAATCTAGGTGCGGCAGCCGCAATTGGTACATCACCCAACACTTCATGTATAGTACGGACCACGTCCTCGATGCCAACCTGGGATTTGACTAGGTACTTATCGGCGCCTAAAGTCTCACCTCGTTCGCGTTGATCATCGCTGCTGAGAGCGGTCATCATAATAACCTTAATGCCCTTGGTTTCTGGTGTAGCGCGCAGGATATCTAGCATATCAAAACCACTGATTTTCGGCATCATTACATCACTAATGATAAGTCCGGGCTTTTCTTTGACAGCCATCGCCAAAGCTTCTTCGCCGTCACCTGCTGATATTATTTCGTAACCTTCTGCCAAAAGTCGTACGCCATAAATCTCGCGCAAACTCTTGTCGTCTTCAACTAGCATTATTTTAGTCATAATTAACACCTATTGTAACTAAGTCTTTTCGAAAATACCATAGCCCTAATGCTTAAAGACGTATTATTGGACTAGCCTCTGCGGTACAGTGACGGACTGCGGTCTAGAGACTGCAGGTTGAGGTTCCTGCGCAGTAGACTGTTCAGCCGCCAGTGCACGCTGCTTTGCAACGTAGGCAGCAATCTGTTCCGGTGTCAGGGCTTGTCCGCGCGGCACGTTATTAAGGACTGGTTCTATAACCTGCTGGACCGGTGCAGTTGTAGCGACTGAAGGTATCGGTGTTTGTGGTGTTGGTTGACTTAGGAATGGGTTAGGTGCTGGCGGATTGGCGGCAGCATTAGCCTGTTCCTCGGCTATTTTTACGGCATCTTGGCTACTAACGCGCGGTAGTTCGACAAAGAAAGTACTTCCCTGGCCATAGTCACTATCAACCCAAATTCTGCCGCCCATCATTTCGGCTAGTCTGCGGCACAAATAAAGTCCTAAACCTGTACCACCGATTTCGCGCGTATCTTTGTTATCGACGCGGTAAAATTTTTGGAATAGATGTTGCATATCCTCTTTTGGTATACCGATACCGCTGTCTTGGACACTAATAACGACGTGTTCATCATCCCCGTCAACATCAACAATTATCTCGCCTTTCGGCGTGTATTTGATAGCATTTTCAACTAGGTTGTTAACTATTTCCCGTATGTGGTCGTTATCCAGATTAACTGAATACGATGGTGCGACCACACGGATATTGCTGTCCTCTGGAATCGGTTTATAGGTCAATACCAGGTTTTTTTCGATAGCTTTCTGCCGCAATCCGTCAACAATTTCGTGCACCAAAGCCACAACATTAACAACCTTGGGATTATTTGATATACGGCCATCTTCGGACTTCGCAACGTCCAGCAAGTCCTGGAATAGATGACCTAGGTGTTGAGCGGCGGCGTGGGCTTTAGTTATGAAATCGCGCGCTCGTTCGTCGATTTGGGCGGTTTGTGGATTAAGTGTCAAGCTGAGGTAACCTTCAATCGAAGCGACCGGTGTGCGCATTTCATGGCTAGCTGTACTAACAAACTCTGCTTGTTCGCGTTCAGCGGCTTTTTCCTGTGTAATGTCACGAAAGACAACGATGACGCCCGACCCAGAATCGCCCACCGGTGAAACCACCATCGAAACCATCAGTTTCTTACCACTATTGGTAATCACGTTCAGATTATTAGTGCGGTTCTCTTGGTTAGAATTAAGGGTCTGTTGGATTGGGTCATTAGCCGGTTCGAGGGCAGTATCTTTTATATCGACTAATTTTAAGACTGATTTGTAATTCAGGGCCATGGCATCTTGTTTGCCCCAGCCGATGATACTTTGCGCAGCCGGGTTTATCAATTGGATAATACCCTGATTATCAATGGCGATAACACCGTCACCGATGGCATTAATAACGACCTCAGATTTGGAGGCAACCTCACTTAATTCATTAGCTAAATTCTTGTAGTTGGCGTTGCTCCTTGACTCGTCTTTGGATGGTTTCGAACGGAAGATGATGGCACTGACTAGGACTGGCATTAGAGTGTTGGCGATGACTAGAACTAGACCAGTAATCGACAAATGGTTCTTTAAGTACTCATACCCCGCCATCGTACTGCCAAGTAGTAATAACGGTAACCATCCGACAACACCGTATACGGCTGATGCTAAGCCGATTAAGGCCCATAGAGCTAGGAATGGCGAGTCTAGTCGTCCAGTGTCATAAACTAAGAAGGCGCATCCCGTCATCATTGCCAGATAAATGACCACGCTGGATGGCGTAATTATCTGATTGGGCGACCAGAAATATGTCACCAAGCTGATGACGGCAGCGACGCTACTGGCGGCGAGCGGTATCAAACTGACAGCTAAACTCTTGTCCAAGAAACCTGGCTGGCTGAGGTTGGTCACATACAGACCAATTATTGAAACACATATCAAAAAGACCACCTCGCAAATACGGCGTTGCCAGAATCTAGTCAGCGCAATCGGTTTAATAGTGCCCCCCAATTAGAATATATAGAGCTATTATGACGATTATGGTTGTTTTTTACAAGATTTGAATTACTTTTGGCGTAGAACGAATACGGTGTTAATCGACGTGAACATTACCACGACTAATAGGAGTGATCCGATAGAGGCCAAGGTCGGTTCATACATAGACTGTCCAGCACCCAACATTAGGAGCGCTACGACGCCAAACGACAATAGGGATATGATAACATGTGCTCTGACTAGTTCTTGTTTCAAGGTCTTTGCATCAGTTTTTCCGCTGAATAACTTTTTATAATTTTTCATCTAATACCCCTAATTTAGTATGCTATAAGTATAGACTAAAGCGCTAAAGCTTAATTGTCAATAACCGCTCAAGGTCCGCTTTTGGTACTCGAGGGAATCAATTTGCGTTTTACACTCGGCCTTAATCTGTTCTTCCTTTTT
>DAISKS010000049.1:0-3822 GCA_036820845.1 Candidatus Saccharimonadota bacterium | reverse complement strand
TTATTCGGGATTATTGACCAGATTGTGTATCTATTCGGCTGAGCCGGAATGTGCTTTTTCACCAATAATTAGTCCGACCGGAAAATCTACTAGTACTTGGGCAATAGGAAAGTTCCAGCTAGACAACTTTTGATCGGGTATCAGCTCCTTTCCAGTGAAGGCACAGATGTATTGGGTATCTTGCTGATGAAAGGGTATATCAAGCGTCGTATTACCCCAAATATCCCCCCCCAGAGGAAGAGACGGCTGATCTGCGTCCAGCAAACTAGCAAAGAAGCGTGGCGCTACTGCAATGACGTACCTTCCGCCTTCAATGCGCGCGTAGGCGCACAGATGAGATGCATGCTCTCCTTTGACTGTTAGCGGCAGATATCTGCCTAATTGGAACACTTCTGGCCAGCGCTCTCGCAACGCTAACGCCGATCTCACTATCAATAGTTTGGCTTGGCCGTTTTCCAGGGTGTCACACAACGCAAGTACTTCTGATCTACGTTGTTCCGATGTCAGCGAAGCTAACTTCAGCAGTTCATCAAGAAGTTTTTGGCGATGACCGAAATTAACCGGTCGCCGATTGTCCGGGTCTACAAGGCTAAAGTCCCACAATTCACAACCTTGATAAATATCAGGGACACCTGGGACAGTGAACTTTATCAATGTCTGTGACAAACTATTTAACATTCCGAAGCGCGCAATACGCCGTTGAAAAGGTATAAAACTCGATAGAAATGTACTCTCAAGTGGCGAATGTATCAATGCGTCTATGAATGCCAATAGGGCGTCTTCATATGCCTTATTGGGGTTTATCCAACTCGTATAAACCTTAGCTTCACGCGCAGCCTTGACAAAATATTCCGCTAACCGGAGCCACAAGCTCTCGATCTCAAATGTTTCTAGCTCTCCTAGCGGCCAAATACCCAGCAAAGTTTGATAGATAAAATATTCATCATTGGGTGTAGGCACCAAGATTCCACCAACCATTTGTTTAAGGTTACGGTTGGCGTGACTCCAATGTCGAAGTTGTATCCTCCAGGCAGCAGGCATTTCAGACAACACATTAAGGCGGGCACGCACATCTTCACTGTGCTTGGTGTCGTGCGTGGAAGTTGTCAACATCGTATGTGGCCAATCTCCTGCGCGCGCCTGGTTGGCACGATGGAATGCGGTTCGGGTTACACCGAATTGACGTGGATCACCGCCGACTTCGTTGAGCGACAGCAAGCGATTATAGATATATGCGCTAGTATCCTCCATCCCTTTAGCCATAACCGGGCTAGTGAATTGCTGGAATTTCATAATAAATGAGAGAACTTGTTGATAGTACTCAGCCGATTTTCCATCTACTGCAGAAAGGGTAAGCACAGTACCCAGAAAATCAAAGATGCTGGTATCAGCTGCAGTACTTCTAAGTTTAGCCATCACCGTTGCCTGCTCAACGTTTCGCCGGTCTCCCATCGAAATCTCGCGGGCGCATATATATCCTCGATAAACCGGAAAGCAAGCAACTACTTCAGACAATGCGGTACGTAATCCGTTTAGTGTGTAATCACAGGTGTGACGATCAGCTTCGGCGATTTTCGAAAGTAGATTGGCCAACACATTTAACTCGCCTGCAAGTGCAGTCTTCATTATCAAATGCTTGGAACGATAGAGCAGATCATCGAAACTGAAATGTTCACCTACGAAGCTCTTATACAGGCGTTCCATGCGTTCAACGTTACTGGTAACCACAAATAGCCCATTGAGTAGATTTGTGAATTCGTAACCTGTCGTACCGTGCACTGGCCAGTGAGTGGGCAATTTCTCGTCAACCGCCAAGATTTTTTCCACTATCAGATACGGCGCGTGCCCAGCACGGCAGCAATGATCGGTCAGTTTACAAAAATAAGCCTCCGGATCATACAGTCCATCGGGATGATCCAAACGCAAACCATCAAGCTTGCCATCTTGAACCAGTTTCAGAACTAGTTGATGGGTCGCCCGGAAAACTTCATCATTTTCCATCCGTAATCCAGCAAGATCGTTGATATCAAAAAATCTCCGGTAGTTAATCTCGTCCGAAGCCACCCGCCAAAATGTAAGTCGGTAAGCTTGGGCTTCAATTAAGTGATGAAGCTGATCGAAACTGGAGGGTTCTCCTGTCTTTCCGTTGAAAATATTCAGGTTTTCTTCCAGGAATTCGCTAATTTCAGCAGAGTCCGCAACGAGACCTGCAAGATGATTTTTATACACTTCTTGGTCACGCCTACGTTCAATTAGACGCTCAAGTGATTTTTCCCCACGAGATGGCAGATTGTGGAACTCCGTAATCAGACTCTGATATTCCATCAATAACGGATTATTGATTTCCAATTGTTTAATCAAGGTATCCATGCGATATGCCAAAATAGCCGGGTATTCAGCCGGATCAACTGGAAAGCGGTGCTCGTAATAATAAATGGCAAATTCACCTTGTTTCTCATCAAAGCGTAGTTGTAATTCGGCATTCTCAAGAACCGTACCATAATGATTGCCCAATACAGGCAAAAGAACCTTGCCGCGAAGCGTTGGCTTAATCGGTTCCCAGTCAATATCAAAAAATCCGGCATATACGGAGGCCTGTCCGTTTTCAAGCACATCCAGCCACCACGCATTATCACCACCAACGCCCATGTGATTTGGTACGAAATCGAGTATTTGCCCCATACCATGCTCGACGAGCGTTGTGCATAGGTGCTCAAACTCCTCGTACGTGCCAATCTCGGGATTCAGTTGATTATGATCGATGATATCGTAACCATGCCGACTACCCGGTCGAGCCTTAAGATAAGGCGAGGCATAGAGGTGAGAAATACCTAGTGCATGCAAGTAAGGAACGATATCGCATGCTTGATTAAACGTAAAATCCCGGTTGAATTGCAGCCGATAAGTAGATAACGGAATATATGGCGCGGGTAACTGAGACGACTTATCATTATGCGCACCATCATTTCGCGTCAACAGCCATCGATATTCATTCTCCGATTTCGTGATATGAGATTTAACCTGCAGAGCAGCTGAACTATCTATAGCTTGCATCTCAAGTATAGATGGCCTTTCCAACCTATTTCGATTCTTCATATGCGTGTTTCCGCAATGAACCATTGGGCATCCCAAAGGGGCGGATGACGGATGGTAAAGATTTCCGACTAATCAGGTTAATGGAAGTAAATTGATGGGATCTCACCTTAGCAAATTCCGGAAAGGATAAAGGAGCATTTGATATGCTCTAAGCATAATAAGTTCTACCCCCAAAGATAATGCATACCCAGGTTTCCCAAGCAAAGCGCGACTATGCGTGACCTACAATTCCACAAACAGAAAAACCTCTTGCTATCGGAAAGCACGCTAACCCCAAATGGCATTTCATTCTCAAGTTTCGTATTGTCTACGCCTGTTTCAGCAACACTAGCGAGCGTCCGACCAATGGATAAGTTTGCTCTGCCTTGTAACGAGAAATATTCGGTGTACCGATAGCATCCTGCGTGTCGAGCAACACTTCCCAATATTCATGCTCCTCGAATTGTGGCAGCATAAATGCGATTTCCTCATGATAGGCATTGAGAAGCAACAAGAGATTATTGTCCTTTAAACGCCGTCCGCGTCCATCGGTTTCGATCAGTTTACCGCCAGCAAAATACACGCCCAGACAATGCGAAGAGGCTTGATTCCAATCGTCATCTTTAGTTTCTGAACCATCGGAATTGAGCCAGATAATATCTTTTACCTCCCCTCCATAAATGGGAGTTCCCTGAAAAAAATAACGTCTTCGAAATAAGGGATGCTCGTTGCGCAAACTGATAATAC
>DAISKS010000048.1:0-3984 GCA_036820845.1 Candidatus Saccharimonadota bacterium | reverse complement strand
GCTAAATATTGTAAAGTAGGCTGTGCTACGCCATAAATTGACACATTAGTCAATAGTTGGTATACTGGTTTAAGCACATTTGTGGCTCCGTCTACTAGTGGCTAAAAGCTACTGGGTGGGCAAAACGGACGACAAATGCGCCTACCAACAAATGTCGTACGGATACAGCAAAACAACTAATATTTAATAATAAAGGTCGACATGTATCCCTTTCTAAATAATGCGAGAAGAAAGACAGAGTAGGGTAGACGCCTCCGTAGTAATACGACTGGCGGGAGAATTAACATTCGTACCAAGATCCAGTTGAGAGTTCCTCAACGATCATCATTTGCTAATAAACAGCAAACCCCAGTAACAGCGCGTCGCAAGACGAAGCTTAAGATTAAGCCTTCAACAGCTGCTATTTATGCCAGTGTGTTTATTTTAATTATTACTTTGGTCTTTATTGGTTATAGACCACCTCAAAGTGTCACCGTGGCTACAGCCTCGACCGATAAATCCAATACCACGTCTAGTACTGATACTACGTCGGTTGATAACGCAGTTGCTACCGAAGTCGCTGCCAACGTCGCCCAAGCGGCTAATTTGCCAATTGCTACTTCTGTCGCCAACTTGGCCGTATCTGCCCAGGCGAAGAGCGAGTTTGCAGCACAGACTGACGGTATAACTACAACCAAGCCTCAATTAATCGAAACCGACGGCAATAACCGATCAGTAATTACCTATGCGGTCAAAGCTGGTGATACGGTTGACACACTGTCGGCTCAGTTTAATATCTCGAAGGATACAATTAAGTGGGCTAATAATCTAACTTCTGATACTTTGACCGAAGGTAAAGTCCTAAAAATTCTACCAACCAATGGTGTTCTATATGCAGTCAAGCCAGGTGATACGATTGATTCGATTGCTTCGAGGTATAGCGTCGATAAAACTCGACTAATTCTATATAACGATTTAGACGCAACTGGCCTTGTGCCAAATACAAGCATTATTTTGCCGAGTGGTACACTGCCTGGTAATGAGAGGCCCGGATATGTGGCGCCTGTCGCAACGTTTAACTATGCAGGGGCTGGCGCTGGTTTTGGTGGTCAGACTTGGCGCATCAAGATTGGTACTCCAGACGGTCCTTACGTGCATGGTAACTGTACGCTTTATGCCTACAACCGACGTCGTGAGTTGGGCTTACCGGTTGGAAGTAACTGGGGTAACGCTAGTTCTTGGGCCTATAGTGCCAGACAAGATGGCCTAGTAGTTAACTCGACTCCGAGTGTCGGTGCGATTATCCAAAACGGTGGCTACTTGGGACATGTCGGTATCGTTGAAAGTATTCTACCAAACGGTGACGTCAGCATTAGTGAGATGAATGCTTATGTGGCGGGTGGTGGTTATAATATCGTGTCGGGTCGTATAATCCCGGCCGGTAACGTCGGACAGTACCTGTTTATTCATTAATTAGTTAGCAAATACTAAATTAGTAACCGCCTCTGTTATATATGAGGCGGTTATGTTATAATGTATATAATATGTTTGTCGATACCGCCAAAGTATTCGTAAGTGCAGGTAAGGGCGGTGATGGTGCCGTTAGTTTTCGGCATGAAATCTATGTAGAGAAGGGCGGTCCTGACGGTGGTGATGGTGGCCGTGGTGGTGATGTCATCATGATGGCTACCGGAGGCTTAAATACCTTAGTAGACTTTCGTTACAAGCCAGAATTAAAGGCTAAACCTGGTGGCAGTGGGGCAAAACGTAACAAGCATGGCGCTAATGGCGAGTCTTTAATTGTGAAAGTGCCGGTCGGTACTGTAGTTAGAAAAGATGGTCTTGTTATCGCTGACTTAGTCGAGGAAAATCAGCAGGTTATAGTCGCCAAAGGTGGTGATGGTGGTTTTGGTAACGCACACTTCAAGTCATCAGTGCGCCAGACTCCTCGTATGGCTGAAAAAGGCGAGATGGGTGAAACTTTCGAGGCCGAGCTTGAACTTAAACTATTAGCAGACGTTGGTCTAGTTGGCTTCCCTAATGCAGGTAAATCAACCTTTTTATCTGTTGTCAGCAATGCGCGGCCTGAAATCGCCGATTATCCTTTTACAACTTTAACACCTAATCTTGGTGTAGCGGATATTGATAATAACAGCCTACTGATTGCCGATATACCTGGACTAATTGAGGGTGCAAGTGCTGGAAAAGGGTTAGGCGACGCCTTTTTGAGGCACGTTGAAAGAACATCGGTGCTGTTGCATCTAATAGATGCTTATAGCGATGATGTTGTCGAGTCATACAAAACAATTAGAAATGAGCTAGCTGAATATAACCCAGAACTAAGTTTGCGACCAGAAGTCGTCGCATTAACAAAGACAGATGGGCTAGATGACGATATTATAAAAATGCAGGTCGACAGTCTGAAGTCGCTAGTGGGTGCAGATAAAAAGGTATTCACTATTTCTTCACTGGCTCACGTGGGTCTAAAGGATTTGCTACGAGAACTGTCTAGTATAGTCATAGAAACTCGTCAGGCTGAGCTAGAAATGAACGATGACGGTGAAGACGGCGAGATTACCACGATATCACTTGGTCAAGATAAGCTACAGGACACCTGGAATATCACCAAGGATAGTGGCGCTAATGGCGAAGTTTTCATAGTCAGCGGTGAAAAGATAGAGAAATTTGCTAGGCGGACGAACTTTGATAACTTTGAAGGTTTGAATCGCTTGCGTGATATTATGAAAAAAATGGGTATCAGCCACGAGCTTCGTCGACAGGGCGCCGACGGTGCATCTACGATTAAGATTGGCAAAGACGAGTTTACTTTTACTGAGTAGTATTGTGTTTTACACACCACGAGGCATATAATAATCCTTAAGGTAAAAAATATGAAAAATAAACAATACAATCGAGATTCAAAAGGTTTCACATTAATAGAACTAATAGTAGTTGTCCTAGTCATAGGCATTATAGCCGCAGTACTAACAGTCTCTTATCGAGGAGTACAAACAAAAGCGCGCGATGCGAGTGTACTATCGGACATAGATATCATGGATGGCATACAGACTAGCTATGGATTAAGTCATAAAACAGCTGGTAAGGCATATTATTCCGGAAATGGTTATGACGCTGATCTTGGATTTAAGCCGAGTTCAGGTAATGTTATCGATGTTGTGATTGACAACGACGATTATTGCATACGGGGTTATAATCAGAACGCGAGCAAGGTTACTATATACGAGCCGTATACTTTTTTTAAAGAGTCAAGCAAGGGTGTTTGCGCTAGGTTAAGTCCATCGCCTCAAGCCGTCGCCGATTCGCCCATACCGGACTTCACCCCTGTTGGTGTTTCGGGTAGTTGGTTAAGGCTTAATAACTTAGGAAAGGGCGGTAACCCAACTGGCAACGGGGGATGGAGTAGGATTATCTCGGCATCGGGTGGATCTAGGTTAATTGCGTACGGCTCCTTTACTGGTAGCTTACATGTGTCGACCGACTCTGGTACTAGTTGGACCACCTTATCCGCTGCGGGGTCGCGTTTTTGGTCTGGTATTGCTACATCATCTGATGGTACTAAATTAGTCGCCTCTGCTTGGAATCAAGGACCAATTTTGACATCTTCAGACTCTGGTACAACCTGGACACAGCGTGATACCGGTAAGTATTGGTCTGGATTGCAGTCATCATCAGATGGCACCAAATTAGCCGTGATAGGATACACCAGCGCAGACGGGCCGAGTCAAAAATATATATATACTTCTACAAACTCCGGTGTGACATGGACCCAACGAGCTAGTGCGGGGGCACGATGGTGGAACGACCTTACGATGTCGGCTGACGGTACAAAATTAATAGCCAATACAAGTAGTGGGTACATATATACCTCTTCAGACTCTGGCGCAACATGGACGGCTAGAACTGGTGCTGGCTCAAGGTCATGGGGTTTTATTGATATTTCCGATGATGGGACTAAGGCAGTTACTGGCGAACAGCACGGTAATA
>DAISKS010000047.1:0-4142 GCA_036820845.1 Candidatus Saccharimonadota bacterium | reverse complement strand
GATGCCGTTTATCAGCCGCTAGACTTGCCACAAGCCGAGGAATTCATGGAAGAAGCTGAAGTTCCAGGCACAATCGGTTCAAGTAGTATGATTCGTACTGGTTTGTATCTGAAAGAAGTTATGAAGCGCAACAAAGGCACCCGTAACTTCCGCTTTATGTCACCAGACGAAACTTATTCAAATAAATTAGACGCGGTTTATGGCGAAACATCACGTGGCTGGATCTGGCCTTACCGTGACTGGGATATGGACATGGCCCCAGATGGACGTGGCATGGAAATGCTAAGCGAGCACAACCTTCAGGGCATTTCACAAGGTTACGTTTTGACTGGTCGTCACATGGTATTTTCTAGCTATGAAGCATTCCTGCCTGTGGTCGGCAGTATGATGGACCAATTCGCTAAATTCTTACGTCACATGGACCAATATCCGTGGCATGGCGCGTTCCCTTCACTCAACTACATCCTAACTAGCTCTGGCTGGCGCCAAGACCATAACGGCTTTAGCCACCAGAACCCAGGCTTTATAGATGACGCATTGCGTCGTCAAGGCAACTTTGTAAACGTATACTTCCCAGCTGATGGCAACACCACACTTGTTTGCGCGCAAAAAATGCTAGAAGCTACGCAGAAAATTAATCTGTTAGTAGCCGGTAAGACACTTGAGCCTCGTTGGTTGAACGCCGATTTAGCACATCAACAGCACGATAAATCCATGATGACCTGGGACTTTGCTAGCGACCAGAATCCAGATGTAGTATTGATTGGTATCGGCGATTACCCAACAAAGGAGTCACTAGCCGCAATCGACATAGCCAGGAAAGAATACCCAGATATTAGGTTGCGCTTTGTTAACGTTAGCTCATTGTCTAGTGGACGTCACGGTCACGGTATCGGATACTCTGGCGACCACGTATCAGAGAAAGAATTCTTGTCATGCGTAACTGACGACAAACCAGTAATCGTCAACTTCCATGGTTATCCAGAAACTATCAAGGCTATTTTATACAACTACGAAGTCGATCCACGACGATTTGACGTTCGCGGCTATATCGAGCACGGTAGTACCACTACACCGTTTGACATGCATGTCCGCAACCTAACCAGTCGTTACCATATGATTATCGCGATTTTCGAACGCCTAGCAGCCGCTGGCCGTATACCGAAAGAGGAAGCCGAGCGCTTAATTCTTAAGTATCAAAAGAAAATCACCGATAACACCGAGTACATCAAGATTCACGGTATCGATACACCAGAAATCGATGCATGGCAGTGGAATGTCGACGAACCAAGTGAAGAGGCTATCAAAGCCGCCGAACTTAGTCAGTCAATGACATCTGATGTAAGCGCTAAATAAGGCTTTAATCAATATAAAAAGTCCCTGTGATAGGGACTTTTTATATTGTAGCTACATAATTAGAAATTATCGCGCTTGTCGTCAATAAAACCAGTCCACTGTCGGATTAAACGAAGGACGGTTTTTAATGGCATTTCAATAAACGTATCCAATACTAGCGCAACAATATTTATCTTTTGATACTTGTCGGATATCCACTTTCCTAGGAAAGTGAAAGGTGTAAATATGATGTCGCGCAGAGTCATTAAAATACCCGGCTTTGCTACCACTAGCTCTAGCTCGCGAACAATACGCGATAACCTAAATCCAAGGAAGCTAGCAGCTGCCATAAATACAAAGAACATAACCCCCTGGACTAAATTAAAGCCAAGTATGATTAGTAGATATGTGACGAGACCGAATACTAACATAAATAAGGCTGCGTAAGCGATTTTAAAGCCTATCGGGTACCTCATATCACGCGGTCGTGGATATAGACTACTTGACTTCGGATCACCATACATCATCTCTTCGGCGTAAACGCTCATCGCTCGGGCATTAGCCGAACCTGGCAACTGAAAACCTAACCTTAAAAATGCCAGGTATGCCACTGGTGATAGTAGGTTTAATAGTAAAGGTACCCATATTATTTCACCGGTCAGATACAAATCGTAAGGCACCTCGATTATTAGACCGATGAGTGACTTGGTAATTAATAAAAATAATATACTTTTAAACAATCCGCGACTGAGTTTTGATTCGGCACGACCATACTCTCGTTTAATCTGAGCCGAGTACGCAGCATCGAATTGCTCAGAAGAAGCCATAAATTCACTAGCATCCTCGTTGTCTTGAATCAAGCTACGCAAAACCCTTAGTGGTGCGCCATACTTGTTAATGTGCAAAACTATACGACCAGTCAAATCCGAGTTAAACACCTCGTCAATATTTTGATGGAACCTGGCGTAGTCATTAATAGTCTCGTCAGAAACTTTATATAACTTTTGCATGTCATAGCGAACCGAAGCCAGATCAGACTTAAGCAATGCTTTGTGGACCGCTATATACAAGCTAACCTCATAATTAGATTCCTCGGTGTTATTCGTAACAAAGAAATCCTTCGGCAGTATGTCTTTGTAGTGGTTATAGGCAAATTGCAAATAAGCCGACTGCAAGTCGGTTAATGCTAAAGTATCCTCACTTCCGAGCGACAACAAATCCAACGTCCAGTTGCGTGCCGTGTCATCATTCGTGTTGGCATTCTTGAGCCGCCAGTAGTTGTCATAATGCCGCCTGATTACCTTGTTTAGTTTATCGACAGTATTAACTGGCTGCGTATTATTCCTCAGGTAGCCCGACTGGGTTAGTTCTATAACTAATTCCTCGGCTAGCGTTTTACTGAATTCGGTGTGGGTATGGAAAGACAGATTACGTGCATAAAAACGACGAATAGCATTTTGAATTAGTAAATGTTCCTGGGCGTACTCGGCTGCGTTGCGTAATTGTTCATAAGCGGTTGAAACCAAACCACCAACACCAGCAACGTTAATGTATTGTTGATTGTCATCGTCAGATAGTTGTGCACTTGCAGCGACTAGCTGCGCGCGCAGCTGTTGACCACCGTTATTCAAAGTTCTGTGACTGGTCATTAAAATAGTGACTTCCGTAAGTTAATTCAAATAATACGCTCTCAATAATACCATTTTTTAAACAGTAGTAATAGTAGACGAGTGCAATCTATTAAAATGATGCCAGTGCCGCATCAAGACTGGATTTATCGCTGGTGTCATCTAGATCTATGCCGTCTAGTGTTGACTCGACCTTGATTAAATCTTCTTTTGTCTCAACTTTTGGCGCGTCAGGTACATCAGTAGCAACCTTGGCAGGTATCGAAGCGTTATCTGACTGACGACTTACGTAAACATAGCCGACAAATCCTATCAAGCCAAGGACCAAGACAACAACCAGTACCTCAACTGCTGAAAATCCCCTGTTATTTTTCATTACTGGTTCTCCTGTTCTGAAGTTGGATTAGCCGTCTCGTAGGCGGACTTAACGGCTGTAATTAGGTTCTTTAGTGCAGTTCTGTAATCTTTCATCGCCTCAGATTGACTCTCGAGATTGGCTTTGAAGTACTCAGATGCACCGCGAGGATCCGTGCCGTCACATTTGAAGGTAATCGATGTAGATTTCGTATCATTAACTGCGTCCTCAGCAACTAACTTAGCGGCATCAACCGAAGCAACCAGTTCGTCATAATTCGATATAGATAACTGCTTATCGTTGTAAAAGGTCTTAATTTTATCCGATATTTTATTAAACAGCTCTAAACGTTTATCGCCACGATCTGACATTCTTGACATCAGGTTATTGATTTTCTCTTCGTGCTTTTTGCAAACTTCAAGCTTTTTTGCTTCGAGTTTTGCTTCACGATTTTCTTTGTTCTGTTCTATTTTGCGTCTTACTTCGAGTTGACGCTCACGAAATTCACGTAAACGCACTTCGCCTGATACTCCACCGTCTTCACCCTCGATCTGGTTTACCACCGGAGTTTCAGAAGGAGGCATTTTCTCAGGTGATTCTTGGGCCCTAACTACTATCGGAAGTACTAGCACCAACGCCAGTACTAATAGTGTAGTGACTAATATTTGGTTGATATTGTTTTTTCGCATATAATCTTATCTCCTTATTTAGGATATATTCATAGCATATGCTTTTTAAAAACAATCGTCAATAATCGTTCAGTTAAGGACTAAAAATTAACATTACTAATACCTAGTATAAACTCAGATATTCCTCTGCCATTT
>DAISKS010000046.1:0-4392 GCA_036820845.1 Candidatus Saccharimonadota bacterium | reverse complement strand
CGTATCTGCAGTTTCTCCAGATTGAGAAACAACTAGTGCGACTGTGTTTTTTGGCAAGTGGAATGAACGATAGCGTAGTTCTGACGCTGCAACGACATCAATCGTTAGCCCATCAACCAACTGCTCCAGGTAATATGATCCGAGTAGACCGGCATAATAAGCAGTACCGCATCCAATAATCGTAACGTGTTCGATATCGCGCATTTCGTCGTCAGTAAGGTTTAGTCCGCCTAATTTGACCGTCATATCTTTTACATTTACCCGACCGCTCAAAGTTGATTCAAGTGTTCGAGGCTGTTCGGATATCTCTTTTAAAAGGAAGTGGTCATAGCCTTGCTTTTGGATAGCCTGCATATCTGTCTCGATGGTTTCGATACTAGTCGATAAAACGTGTGCCTCTAGGTCACTTAGTTCCACACCGTCCTTGGTGCAAACCGCCATTTCACCGTCATTCAGGTAAATTGCCTGGTTGGTATAACCAATCAAGGCCGATGCATCACTGGCAATATAAGTCTCGCCGTCGCCAATTCCTATTATCAAAGGACTACCGGACCTTGCGACTACAATTTCGTCTGGGTTACGTACGGAAACTACTGCAATGCCGTATGTGCCTACAACTAACTTTAATGCACTCGCAACTGAATCCTTTAAGTTCAGACCTTGCTCATAGAATGAATTGACTAATGCCACTAATACCTCAGTATCAGTCTGAGTAATAAATTTATGATTTTTCAGCTGCGTCTTTAGCTCTTTGTAATTTTCAATGATACCGTTATGGACCAGATATATATCACCAGATTTGTGTGGATGAGCGTTAGTCTCGGAAGGTTCGCCGTGGGTTGCCCACCTAGTGTGGCCAATACCGACCTTGTCGCTTGTTTTGCCTTTGTTAACTAGTGACTCCAATTCCGCAACTTTACCCTTAGCGCGTAACAGAGTCGGCTTATCACCTACTGTTACTATGCCGGCTGAATCATACCCCCTATACTCCAACCTCTTCAGTCCACCCAACAAATACGGCTGAGCATCTTTTGACCCAACGCAACCGACTATTCCGCACATGCAATACCTCCGTATTTAAAATCTATAAATCTATTATAAACTTTGTCGAATCAATAATCTAAAGACGGGCTAGATTTCGGCGAGAGAGCTCATAAGCACAACAGCATCAATACCGCTAGCTGTGTCTGAAGCAGTTCGCAAATACCATTGGCTCTTAATGAGTACCTTGGTCTTAAAATCTAACTGCGTACCAACCTGCAATTCACTACCAACCTTACTATTATTAAGTGGGTTTATCTTGTAGGTAGCCGTCTTGATTTTCATTTTTCTAGGGTAGTCTAGCGGCACATAGACCATGGCGGATGTATAGTTTACATCTGATTCAGGGCTAACCGCCTCATAACCAATACAACGGGCTTGCGCGCTAAAACTACTCTTGAAACCAAGTACTGTGTTTGTTGTCAATGTCTTAGTCGTCGTCGTTGACCAGGCCGACCAGGCTGACCACGCTCCATCGTTATAGCTACTCCTTATCCTGTACTGCGGCGTAGTGTCCGACTGGCACCTTGCTGCACCTATAGTGGCATTGACGTTTTTACCCGATACAACCGCCTTTAGACTTGGCTTATACGGTTTTGCTATTGGGTCGGTAATCACTATCTTATAGCCAGTTAGCCATTTCGAGTAAACGCCAGTTATAGGGGTAGACTCCGATGCAGACTGTGTCGCCAGCATATATGTACCCGCTGATAGTTTCAACTTTGAGTTTCCACCAGGGAATGTCTGACTACTACCACTCTTAACAAAGTCCATGGCTCCGTTTTTACTTTTATCAGTCCAACCATGATCACTGACGCCATTAGATTGAGCAACCTTACAGCTATAGAGAGGCTTGGATGCTTTATCTGCAGATTTACCATCAGGAGAAGAACTAACATGACAGCCAAAATTATGCCACCTATCACTGACCGCCTTGCCGTTTTTGTCTTTAATCTTTTTATAAACTAATTTCATTGCGACTTTTTCGCGGGTGGGACTACTTGCGTAAACAGTAATACCATCCTTTACCTCTACTTCTAGATTGGTTGAGGCAGCAGCAATCTTCATAGTGTTATTAGCTATTGGGGTGAACGCAACGTTCGGCCTTGCAGCAACATATATGGGCTGAGACCAAGCTACCTCTTTGTTATGCGTATTAAGTACTTCAAACCTAACATATTTGATACCTTCTTGCCCTGAAGCGTCAAATATATATGTGGTGACTCGTTTTCTTGACCCTCCCTCTTTTACGTATTGCTCCTCTACGTGCTTATCCCAGTATCCAACAACAGCTTTTATATCGTGTCCGTTCGTAGTTTTCGCAGTAATATTTGAGCCCGAGTCAGTAACTTCTAAATTATAGTAACCAGACGGAGGTGAATAGTTCCTTCCTCCAGATAGCGGTGTGTCCTTGCCAGCATCATCGCCTGGTTTTCCAAGATTGACTGGACTAGAGGCGTAAAAATTACCTGACTTAATATTATCGATGATTGAATCTTTATCTTTTTTGTCAGATTTTACTATATTAAATGCCTTACCTCGGGAAATATCCAGAGTTTTCTTGCTATTCCGGCGAATGTTTGCATGTGAGTCGTCGTTATTGAATCCCCAGACTTTCTTATCACGTACTAACATGTAGTCCCAGGGACTCACGCCCTCCCATAAATCACCTTTTTCATCTTTTGCATCCGTAGCAGCGCCACCCGATAATTCGATACCAGTGATATTGTCTAACTTCCTAAGCTTTTTAATAGCATCGGGGTCAGTGCATCCTTTATATTGATCGTCGGTTCTAAAGTCGTCGCCGTCATTTGCCTTATTATCTTTATCATTAATCTTGTCGTACTGGTAATAGGGATGATTAAATATAACTAAACCACCTCCATCAACTACAGCATCAACGACTGATTGACCATTGTCCTTTAATTTACTAAGAACTGCTGTATCACCAATCATTTCCGTATCTCTGCCTACCTTTTTCTTGTTGTACAAAGATTTATCAAGGTTGATCATCCCAGTATGGACGCAGTCTTTTCTGTTGTTGTTTGTGTTAAAACTATTTTCAATCGAAGGTCCCATCCAAACAATCCCGTCCACATCAGGCTTTGGTGTTATGGTCATCTGATTATCGCTTGGTTCTTCCTTTGTTTTTCGCTTGAAAGGTTGAAAATGTGGCGTTAGCGCATAAAAGTCATAGCCATTATTTTTATACCACCTTCCAGCATCTATCGACTTTAGTTTGCCGTCATCATTATTATTAGTTTTCTTATCAGATGGCCCGTAGGTTGAATGGGCGTGGAGATTGCCCTTCAAACTGAGTTTCGTGGATTCTTTGTATGGGTTAGTGATGACAATATCTGACGGAGATGTAATAGCTAGTGTTAACCTAGAGTAAATAAATACACCCGTTATAATAACGAGCGTCAGATACATTGATATTAATATAGGGCGAAAATATTTTTTTTGATTTAATGTTTGTTTTTTATTTAAACGCATAATGAACTCTTTCATAAGTGTTTATGTTGTTAGAACAACATTATCATACAGCTAATGCTATTAGCAATATCAATGTCAGATAATTCTAAGATTGGATTTTCTTTGCGACTTCACCGGTTCGATGGCTCACGTCTTTACGTGAGATAAGTATGCCGTCAGGTGTATTTACCACGACTATATTATTTAGACCTATCACGGCAATCGGCTTCTCTTCTTCATTGCGCACATAAACATTCTCTACATCAATCGTGTGAATGTTTTCGCCATAAGTGTAATTGCCTGCTTCATCCAACGGCACAACATCATGTAAATCCTTGAATGATCCTACGTCCATCCAATCAAAGCTTGCCGCCACTACTGCCAAGTTTTTGGCTTTTTCGATCAAGGCGATGTCAATTACCTGGTTATCCATATCTAGGTAGGTATTCTTATAATCTTCGCTGTAAACGTCATCAATTACTGATAGTCTCTCGTAGTCACTCCATAAATCAGGGGCACTTAACCTCATCTCGTCCAGAAAGGTATTAACTGAACCTACAAAATATCCGCAGTTCCACAAGTACTTACCAGACGCTAGATATTGCTTGGCAGTATCATAATCTGGCTTTTCCTTGAACGATTCAACTTTAAACACTCCACGGCTAGCACTGATTGCACCATCCTTTTCGATATAACCAAAACCGGTTGAAGGGAAGGTTGGCTCAATACCGATCAGTGTAATCTCATTATTAGATTGTGAAACTTTACCTGCTTGTGTGAATGATCTGACAAAACCACCAATATCACGAACGTGATGATCGGCGTGAACAAAGGCAATTGGCTCATCAACATCATGTTTTCTCGAAATAATATCTA
>DAISKS010000045.1:0-4411 GCA_036820845.1 Candidatus Saccharimonadota bacterium | reverse complement strand
TGCCAAGCAAAGCGGGTGATTAGGTCAAAGACTTTCTTGGCGTTTAGTCGGCCCATTTCTTGACTGTTGCGAGGGTTGATTAACGGATAGCCGTAACCTTGTCTATCCTCGTCGCACCATTTGTGTAATTTTTCTACAATAGCATTTAGTCTTACTAATTTTAGATCTAGGTCGCGTGTACTTAGTGCTTCACGAGCTTCTGCGACCAAGCCATCAAAGTCGAACTTAGTTTCGTAATTGTCATCCAGAACCTGCTTATCAATTTCGATTTGATCGAAAAATGCTTTTTCGGTCGTTACGGAGATATTAAAATTAGTTAATGAGAACTCATCAAGTTTATAAATCATGAATAACAAGATGTCAGGGTGGTTATAATGCAGGATACCCATATTAGCGCCACGTCTAACGCCACCTTGTCGAACCGAAGCGGTGATGTCGTTGTAAACTTGCATAAAAGCGATTGGCCCAGTTGTTGTTCCGCCGGATGATGATAGTCTGTCCCCCTGTGGTCGCAAGCGTGAGAATGAGAACCCTGTGCCACCACCAGATTTGTGTATCAATGCCATGTCTTTGGCAGAGTCCAATATGCCTTCTAGGTTGTCAGGTACAGGTAGAACAAAACACGAGGCTAGCTGCTGTTTTGGTTTACCGGCGTTAAGTAGCGTAGGTGTGCCAGGCAGGAATTTACTAGTTGACATTAGGCGGTAGAATTTTTCAGCGGTTTTCAGATGTTGCTTTTCATCGCCACTGTATAGTCGTTCAGCAGTAGCGATATTATAAGCAACGCGCCAAAATAGTTCGCGCGGTGATTCGATTGGATTACCTTCAGAGTCTCGACGAGCGTAACGGGTTTTGCCAATATACCAAGCGTTATCGCTTAGTTTTGGTTCGGCCAGTTTGGCCGGAGCGGCAGGGATGTCTAGTCCGATTTCGTGTATTTCGTCCAGTTTTTTTATTTCGCTGGCACTTAAAGTTTGTTGGTGTTGTTCTGACATCATACCCTCCGTCTCTGTATTTTGTGTCTCTATTTTCAACCCGTACGCTATATGTTGCGTGCGTGAATAAGTATAGGCGCTATATATTGCGCATGTCAACGATAATTGTTATTATTACATTTGTCACAAAATAAACAGGAGGGGTTGTTGTGAAGGTTATTACAAAAGACAATTTCGAGGCTGAAGTTACTAATTCAAGCAAAGTTGTTTTATTAGATTCTTGGGCTCCATGGTGTCCACCATGCCGAGCGATGAACCCAGTATTAGAAGAATTACAGGGTGAAGTTAGTGATTGGGCAGAGGTAGCTAAACTAGATGTTGAGGCAGAACCCGAGCTAGCACAGAAACTAGGTATCACGAGTCTGCCAACTTTTCAGGTCTATAAAGGTGGCCAGGTTGTTACGTCAACAGTTGGTGCAACTTCAAAGGCCAACTTGATATCTATGATGTCACAAGCAAAATAGGTTCAATAATTTAGCAGACCACGCGTGATTTTACTGTATAATGTATCTATTGGCGCGTTGACGGAACGGTTACGTGGAGGTCTGCAAAACCTTTTAAATGGGTTCGACTCCCATACGTGCCTCCAATTAACAATTTGCGCGGGTGGTGGAATCGGTAGACACGAGGGACTTAAAATCCCTTGGCCGAAAGGCTGTGCGGGTTCAAGTCCCGCCCCGCGTACCAAATAAAATACCGCTTCTATATAGCGGTATTTTTTTATAAATAGTACTGGTATAATTAGTTCATAGATAATCATTAAGGAGGTAGAAATGATAGCTGTCTGGATCGCATTAGGAGTGGTATTCCTGCTACTCGTAGTTATTGGTGTAATGTATAACTCACTAGTAAAGCTTCGTGTGCGCGTTGACGAGGCTTGGAGTGACATAACCGTTCAGTTGAAAAGGCGTTTGGATTTAATCCCGAACCTAATTGAAACCGTAAAGGGCTACGCCAAGCACGAGAGCGGCGTCTTCGAGGAAGTAACTGCTGCTAGGGCTGGTATGATGAACGCCAAGGGTGTAAAGGAAACTGCCGCCGCCGAGAATATGTTGGAAGGAACATTGAAGAGCCTATTCGCGGTTGCCGAAGCCTACCCTGATTTAAAGGCTAATCAGAACTTTTCGGAACTGCAACAAGAACTTGTTGATACCGAGGATAAAATTCAAGCATCACGCCGTTTTTATAATGGTGGTGTTCGTGATTTGAATACCAAGGTCCAAACTTTCCCAGTTAATATGATTGCTGGTATGTTCGGTTTTAAACAAAGAGAATTCTTTGAACTAGGCGAAGAAGAACAAGCTAAGGCTGAAAAGGCTCCTGAAGTTAAGTTTTAATAACAATTAGATATGTACAACGCCATCGCTAAAAACAAGCGTAATACTTTGGTCATCATGGCCTTTTTTGTCGGTCTTATCGGGGCGATTGGATGGGTGATTGGCTATATTAATGGCGATACTAGTCTGGCTTATTACGTACTCGGCATAGCGGTGTTTTATGTGTTACTACAGTACTTTATAGCTGACAAATTAGCAGTTATGATGACTGGTGCAAAACAGATTGAAAAGCGCGATAACCCTAGGTTGTACCGTATTGTTGAAAACCTAGCAATTACTAACGGTATGCCGATGCCCAAAGTTTATATCATGGAAGATCCAGCACCTAATGCATTCGCCACTGGTCGTGACCCTAACCACGCAATCGTAGCCGCTACTAACGGGCTACTTAGTATTATGGACGATGTCGAATTGGAGGCGGTCATGGCTCACGAAATGGGCCATGTCAAGAACTATGATATACGCCTTAGTATGATAGTCGTAGGGCTAGTAAGTGTAGTCGGTTTATTGGCCGACATCGGTATCAGAATGTTCGCTTTTGGTGATAGCGATAATGATAATGTATCGCCTGTAGTACTAGTTTTTGGCGTGTTAATGATTTTACTAGCTCCATTCATAGCTATAGTCATTCAAATGGCAGTCAGTCGACAGCGAGAATACCTAGCAGATGCTACTAGTGCTATGACTACTCGTAACCCCGAAGGCTTAGCTAGGGCCCTTGAAAAACTAAAAATTAACGCCAAGCCGATGCGCTTACAGAACAAGACAACTTCACATTTGTTTATCAGTAACCCACTCAAATCAGGTGGTCTAAATAGCCTATTTAGCACTCATCCGCCACTCGACGACAGGATAAAGCGTTTGCGCGAGAATGCGAACAAATTTTAACTATGGCCAAAAAACAAAAGCAGCAACCCAGGGGCATAAAACAGCGAATCAGCGCCTATCTGGCACGTCGACCGCATCGTAGTTTTCGTTTAACCAGACGTCGTGACTACAAGCGCGAATTAAAAATGCCAGGTTACATAGCCTTCACAAGTGAGGTATTTAAAACTCTGTGGTCTAGGCGTAAATTGTTCTTGTCCCTCACAGTTTTTTACGCCGTAGTGTCATTGTTATTAGCGGGTATGACTTCACAAGAAACTTACAAGACTATAACTGACACCCTAAACGTAACTAGCGGGAGCCTATTTAACGGCGGATTTGGTGAGGTTGGCAAGGCGGGAATACTATTCCTGACAGCTCTAACTGGTGGGTTGTCACCTCAACTATCCGAGGTCCAGCAGGTTTACGTGTTCTTACTAATATTACTAATATGGCTGTGTACTGTCTGGTTACTCCGCAATTTGTTAGCTGGTCACAAGGTTAGGTTGCGTGACGGACTGTATAATTCCGCTGCTCCAATTGTAGCTACGTTTTTAGTATCCCTACTGCTAATCGTACAATTGCTACCATTAGCATTAGCGATTATCGGCTATACCGCCGCATCTTTGACGGGTTTATTAAACAACGGTATCGAGGCGATGTTATTCTGGGTAGCGGCGTTATTACTCGGTACACTGTCGCTTTACTGGGTTACTTCAACATTCTTTGCTATGATTATCGTCACATTACCGGGAATGTATCCATTTAAGGCCATCAAAGCGGCAGGTGATTTAGTTATTGGTCGAAGGTCGCGAGTGCTATTCCGCTTATTATGGCTTGGTCTGACGGTCATCTTGTCATGGGCAATCATATTAATTCCGTCTATATTAATTGACAAATGGCTCAAAGGCATTTGGTCGGCTATCAGTTGGTTGCCGGTAATCCCGGTCGAGTTATTAGCCTTAAGTTCACTGACCATTGTTTGGATATCAGCTTATATTTATCTTTTGTATCGTAAGGTAGTCGACAATGACTCAGTCTAACCCGAGCAGTCGCGCCCAAGAACTCCGCGAATTACTATCTAAATACAGTTATGAATATCATGTCCTAGATAATCCGTCGGTTAGTGACGCGGTTTACGACAGTTTATTCAGTGAACTGAAGACGATTGAAGCCAAGTCGCCTGAGCTGATAACTAGCGATAGTCCTACTCAG
>DAISKS010000044.1:0-4583 GCA_036820845.1 Candidatus Saccharimonadota bacterium | reverse complement strand
CCACAGTATTTTACTAGAGAACTTCAGGTTAGAGGTAGGAGAGGCGGTATTTTGGTATGGTGAGTAAAAATAAGGTTTTGACAAAAATATTCGGTGACCCACAGGTCAAGATATTGAGGAATCTACAGAAAAAGGTAGCGGCTATTAATGCCCTGTCGTCCAAATATGAAAAGATGTCAAAGTCAGACCTGACGAAACAGACAGATATCCTTAAAAAACGTTTAACTAAAAAAAGTGTGACTCTAGATGCTTTATTGCCTGATGCATTTGCGTTGGTCCGTGAAGCTAGTGACAGGGTATTAGGTATGCGACACTTCGATGTTCAAATGATCGGCGGTATGGCGCTGCATGAAGGTAACGTTGCCGAAATGAAGACTGGTGAAGGAAAGACATTGGTTGCAACACTACCTGTATATTTGAATGCCTTGGAAGGTAAGGGCGTGCACGTTGTGACGGTGAACGATTACCTAGCGCAGCGTGATGCTAGTTGGATGGGTGGCGTCTATAATTTACTTGGTTTAACTACTGGTGTTATCGTCAACGAAGCATCGTTTATTTATGATCCGAAATTCGATAATGAGATGCATGATGACGCTAGGATGCGTAAACTCAGGCCGGTGACTCGCAAGGAGGCATATGCAGCCGATGTTACCTACGGTACAAATAATGAATTCGGATTTGATTATCTGCGCGACAACATGGTAAATGAGGTTGAATTACTGCGTCAACGTGACTTAAACTTTGCCATCGTGGACGAGGTCGACAGTATCCTTATCGACGAAGCCCGCACGCCATTGATTATTAGTGCACCAGCCTCAGAAAATCCCGATAATTACTATCAGTTCGCAAGAATCACCGCTAAGCTAACAGAAGGTGACTATGTATTAGACGAAAAGCACCGTACGGTTTCTTTGACCGATGAGGGTACCGAAAAGGTTCAAAAGATGTTGGGTATAAAAAACCTATACAGCCCAGACCATATTCGTTCTGTGTATCATTTAGACCAGGCCCTAAGAGCCGAAACTTTGTTTAGGCGAGATAAAGATTATGTTGTAACCAACGATGGCGAAGTAATTATTGTTGATGAATTCACTGGGCGTTTAATGCAGGGTCGTCGTTATAATGAGGGCCTACATCAGGCGATTGAGGCCAAAGAGGGTGTGCCAGTCTTGCAGGAGAGTATGACACTGGCTACTGTTTCATTCCAAAATTATTTCCGTCTTTATAAGAAATTATCTGGTATGACAGGTACGGCATTTACAGAGGCTGAGGAATTCCAGCAGATCTATAGTTTAGATGTAATTCAAATTCCGTCTAATATGCCTGTTGTTCGCGATGATAAGGAAGACCTTATATTCAAAACCGAGTCTGGTAAGCTGAAAGCTGTCGCTGAGGCGATTGCTGATTATCACAAACAAGGTCGACCAGTACTAGTCGGATCAGCTTCGATTGCAAAGAATGAGTTGATTGCTTCATGGCTAGATAAGGCCAAGGTGCCGTACGAAATATTGAACGCCAAGAACAACGAGCGCGAAGCTGCAATTATCGAGAAGGCTGGCGAGAAGGGTGCAATTACTCTTGCTACTAACATTGCCGGTCGTGGTACTGATATTAAACTTGGCAAAGGCGTTAAGGCACTAGGTGGACTAGTTGTGATTGGTTCTGAAAGGCATGAGTCGCGTCGCATTGATAATCAGCTACGTGGTCGTGGTGGTCGTCAAGGTGATCCAGGCGAGACTCAATTCTATGTCTCGACCGAAGATGATTTGATGCGTATATTCCAGGGCGAAAGGATCGCAGGACTAATGGATCGCTTAGGGGTAGACGAAGACACGCCAATTCAGAATAAAGCAGTGTCAAAGACACTTGAGGCGGCCCAGAAGCGAGTAGAAGGATTTAACTTTGATACTCGTAAAAACGTCGTTCAATACGACAATGTTATTAATCGTCATCGTCGCGTTGTTTATACGATGCGTCGTAAAATTCTAGAGGGCGATGATATCAAGCCCGAAATAGAAAAGCTGATAAAATCTAAGGTTCGCGAACTTACGGTTGTGCCTATGCAAAATAACCCAGACTTTATCGACGAGTTCACCTCGATATTCCCAGTTAAAGAAGCCGTAATTAAGGTTTTTGGAAATGAAAAGAAAGACTTGAGCCGTTTTAATAAGGCCATGTTTGAAGTCGAGAAATTCTATGAGGATAAAGAGTCAGAGCTAGGTGAGGATATAATTCGCAAAGTAGAACGCGAAGTGTACCTGCAGGTGCTCGATACACTATGGATGCAACACCTAGAGAACATGCAGCACTTAAGAGAGGGTATACACTGGCGCAGCGTTGCTCAGCGTGATCCACTAGTGGAGTATCGTAGTGAGTCACAGAAGCTATTCGATAGCTTGCAGGCCACTCTGCGTGATGAAGTGCTGCGAGCGGTAACTCATGTTCATCGTAGTGATGTTATTGCCAAAGATGAAGAGGAATATGATACCGACTTAACGCGTCTAGCAGAAAGTGCAGTCGAGAAGGGCGTTAACGAAGTCACTGGTGGCGAATTGAACCGTGACGAAGACTTCAAGATCAAGAAGCAGAATATTAATAATCAAAAGAAACAGCAAACTCGAAAAAAGAAGAAAAGCGAACGTCAAAACCGAAAACATAATCGTAAATAATGGTGGCGAGAGGTATTTAGATGAATCACACCGTTGAAGAAATACGACTAAAGAACGGCGCCCGCGGGCTATTAATTGACGTACCTGGGGCTACGACTATGAGTATGCAGTTCCATTTTAGAGCCGGTAACCGCTACGCTAGGACTAAGGATATCGAGCAAGTTGCGCATATTATGGAGCATATGGCATTTGGAGCCAACGCTAAGTATAGCGCCGATGACTTTGAATTTGAGTTTACGAAAAACGGCGCCTACCGTAATGCTTATACTAGCGAGCTATCAATGGTATATGATGCTTATTGTGCAGATTTTGAGTGGGATCGCATCTTGGATTTACAGAAACTAGCGATTTGCAAGCCAAAATTTGGCGCTGATGAATTAAAGGCCGAGAAAGGTAATGTCAGAAGTGAGTTGACTAATTATCTAAACGATCATCACCGTATATTGTGGCCAAGAGTGCAGCAGTTGTTGGGTGAGGATATACTAACATATCGTCAATCACTATCCACTATTAATAATGTAGAGCTATCTGATATCAAAGAACACCATAAACGCACACATACGACTAATAATATGCGTTTTGTTATTGCTGGCAAATTGAAGGGGCGAAAAGCAGAAGTCAAGCGTTTAATCGAGAGCTTTGAGTTACCAGAGGGTGGCAGGTTTGAGGTTCCAAAGGATGAGCTTCATAAGGCTGGTCCAGGTGTGATTCGAAGAAAAGACGCCACCAACCTAACATTTGGGCTATTTTTGGTTATTCCAAGAGAGCTTGAAGATGACGAGCTAGACGCCATGCATCACCTAAATCACATCCTAACCGGTACTATGTATTCGCGAATCTTTGGCGCCGCTAGGCAACGAGGCTTAGCTTATAGTATAGGTTCATATACTGATGCTGGATTTTATAACAGTAGTTGGGATATAACAGGGCAGGTGAATCATGAGGCGGCTGACGATTTATTTGACATTATCACCAAGCAACTAAGTGATGTTCTAAAAGGTAAAATAAAAGAAAGCGAACTTGAGGCCGCTAAGTCGTTTGCGTTAGGCCGACATCAGATGGGTGCTCAAACCGTATCGCAAATCAGTGGTTTTTACACTGGTCGTTACTTTGCTGATGGATTTATCAAGGATTACGAGAAAGTACCAGACATGATTAAGAAAGTTACAATTAAACAGATGGTTGATACGGCTAATAATTTTATAAAAGAAGACAAGTGGGTTTTGGCTGCTGTAACTGACGGCGAGCGTCAAGAAGTTGTTGATTTAAATGATAAGCTAGCGTCATTGTTTGAATAGCGTTAAGATAGACTTATGAAGATTGCGATTGCTGGTTATGGAGTTGAAGGTGAATCTAACTTCAAATACTTTTCCAATAACCCTGAAAATCAGCTTGTGATCATCGACGAAAAGCAGCCGAGTCGCCCAGTCCCAGTTGGTGCAGACGTGATTATTGGTCCTGATGCTTTTACTGACTTAAAGGGTTTCGATTTAGTGGTTAGAACTGCCGGTTTGGCGCCCGATAAGATTAATACTGACGGTAAAATATGGTCAGCTACGAATGAGTTCTTTGCGCGATGTTCAGCTCGCACTATCGGTGTAACTGGCTCGAAGGGTAAGGGAACTACCTCGGGCATAATCGCAAGTATCCTAGAGTCATCTGGGCGTAAAGTCTGGTTGGTTGGTAATATTGGTAAGCCGGCTTTGGACATATTAGAGCAAGTCGGGTCTGATGACATCGTCGTCTACGAATTATCCAGTTTTCAGCTGTGGGATATCGAGTATTCACCGAATACTGCGGTAGTTTTGTTTATCGAGCAAGAGCATCTGGATGTTCACTCTAGCATGGAAGAGTATGTTGAGGCGAAGTCTAATATTACTAGATTCCAGACAAGTGACGATTTATTAGTCTATA
>DAISKS010000043.1:0-4880 GCA_036820845.1 Candidatus Saccharimonadota bacterium | reverse complement strand
TAGCGTAATCTCATTATTAGATTGTGAAACTTTACCCGCCTGGGTGAATGATCTGACGAAGCCACCAATGTCACGAACATGGTGATCAGCGTGAACAAAAGCAATCGGCTCGTCCACGTCGTGTTTTCTAGAAATAATATCAAGCGCAAAGATAATACAATGCGCTGTACCACGTCGCCCAGGCTCAATCAGAAAAGCGTCGTCTGGCAATTCCGGTAATTGGGCCTTAACCTGATCTGAATGACTAGCTTCGGTGACAATATAAATCGATTCACTTAATTTTGATGCTCGGTCATACGCCGTCTGGACTAATGTCCTCTCTCCGGTAAGCCTTAGTAGATGTTTTGGGTATTTTGATGTTGATAGTGGCCAGAGTCTTGTCCCCGACCCACCAGCAATAATAACTGTAATCATTACTCTATTATAACCCAGCTCAAAGCAACTTGATGATACAATTAAATAATGAATGTTCTACTTACGGGTGGTGCCGGCTACATCGGCTCGCATACTGCAGTTGAATTGCTCAATAACGGTTATGAAGTTGTTATCGTAGACAACCTTTGCAACTCGAGCGAAGAAGCAATCCGTCGTATAAAGCAAATTACAGGCAAGAAACCTATCTTTTATAAGGCAGATATACGTGACGCAGATGTGTTAAATAACATCCTATCCGAACAGCAAATTGACGCAGTTATTCATTTCGCTGGTCTCAAGGCAGTCGGTGAATCTGTTGAGAAACCGCATACCTATTATGACAACAATATTAATGGGAGCATTGTTTTATTCGAATGTATGAGACAGCACGGCATCAAAAAGCTCGTTTTTAGCTCATCGGCAACAGTATACGGGTCGGTTCCACATCCATACGAAGAATCTATGCAAACTGGGGTTGGTATAACGAACCCCTATGGCCGCACTAAATATATGATTGAAGAAATAATGAAGGATGTCGTCGCATCCGATCCCGACTGTTCATATATAGCTCTTCGCTACTTCAACCCTGTTGGTGCCCACCATAGCGGACTTATTGGCGAAGACCCTCAAGGGATACCCAATAACCTTATGCCGTTCATAGCTCAAACAGCCGCCGGCATCCGCGATAAACTCCGGATTTTCGGCGACGACTATGACACGACTGATGGGACATGTATCCGCGACTTCATCCACGTCGTTGACCTAGCTAAGGGACATGTCGCGGCGCTCGAGAACCTTTCGCAAGGCTTTGACGCGATTAATCTTGGATCCGGCAAGGGTACTTCGGTGATGCAACTGGTTAGAGCATTTGAGCGCGCCTTCGGCAGCACCCTACCTTACGAAATAGCCGAGCGCCGCGCAGGTGACCTCCCGGAATTCTATGCAAACGCCACAAAAGCGCAGAATCTTCTCCGTTGGAAAACCGAAAAAACAATTGATGAAATGTGTGTTGATACTTGGAATTGGCAATCGAAAAACCCAAAAGGTTATAAATAAAATATGACTATTAGTCGACTTCAAGCGTAGACAAATCCTGAACAACGCTTTGATTATTCACTTCGCCCCTCAGCAGGCGTCGAATAATCTTTCCGCTCCGAGTCTTCGGCAGAGTTTCTCTTACGATGACACTCTCTAGTTGTGCGATTGGACCTATCTTTTCGCGCAATAACCCGTTCAACTCGTTACGCAGCATATCTATTTCTACCTCGGCATCGTGAGTAAGTACGACAAACGCCGCAAGCACTTGTCCTTTGATTTTGTCTAACTTACCCACAACGGCACTTTCAGTTACGTAGGGATGACTTGCAATAACCGCTTCTACCTCAGCACTGCCGATCCTATGGCCTGCTATATTAATAACGTCATCAGTCCTACCGACGACTGTTATATTGCCCTTGGCATCACACTTTGCACCATCACCCGTAATATATAAATACTTGCCGTCAACCTTTGTAAAATAGCTCTCGTAGCGGCTCTCATCATTCCAAACGCCTCGGAACATAGAAGGCCAAGGCTTTGTAATACACAGTATGCCTTCCTGATCCGGCTCCGCTTTGGACCAATCGGACTGCAGCACTTCAATACTAACACCTGGTAGTGGCACGCCAGCCGATCCAGGCACAGACTTTGTCGCATGAGGGATTGGCGCAATCATATGTCCACCAGTCTCAGTTTGCCACCATGTGTCCATCACTGGAATAGAACCACCGCCGACTCGTTCAGAATACCATTTCCAAGCCTCAGGGCTAATCGGCTCTCCGACAGTGCCGAGCACCTTCAGAGATTTTAGGTTATACTGCAAGGGCTCGTCGGGTCCTTCGCGCTTTAATAGTCGAATAGCCGTTGGTGCTGTATAGAACTGTGTCACTTTATGATTCTCGATTATTTGCCAAGGTCTTGCCACTGTCGGATAGAGCAACCCCCCTTCATACATCAAGATAGTCGTACCCAAGGCAAGCGGTCCGTATAGGCCATACGTATGACCCGTAATCCAGCCTACATCAGCAGTCGACCAAAAGACATCACCATCCTGTATATTAAAGACTGTTTCGAGTGTGTATTGGGACCACAGCATATAGCCGGCTGTAGTATGAACAATTCCTTTTGGCTTTCCCGTGCTTCCTGAGGTATGCAAAATGAATAAGACATCTTCACTGTCCATCTGCTCGTAGGCGCAATTCGTTGATGCGTCCTTCATTAAATCTTCATAAACATAATCCATTTCTCCATAAGGAATAGACTCAGCCACTAGCCGACGCACAACAATGGCCTTAATGTCCAAGTCGGACAGTTTTTTCCTCGCCTCGTCAACAATAGGTTTCAGTAGGAAATCCTTACCTTTTCGCTTCATACCGTCAGCCGTTATGACTAATTTTGCCCCAACATCAGCAATACGTTCGCTAAGCACGTCCGCAGAGAAACCGGCAAATACCACAACGTGAGGTGCGCCTATACGAGCACATGCAAGCATAGCAACGTACGCTTCTGGAATCATAGGCATATATACTGCAACTCTGTCGCCCTTTTGTACGCCAAACTGCCCTTTTAGTACATTCGCAAAACGACAAACCTCCTCATAAAGCTGCGAATAGGTTAATTCTCGCAACTCGCCGTCTTCGCCTTCCCATATAATTGCATATTGCGCCCCACGCTTAGGTAAGTGTCGGTCAAGGCAAAGATTCGAGGCGTTCAGCATACCACCCTCAAACCACTTATAATGCGGAGCTTCCGTGTAATTGAGGACTTTCGAGTAACTCTTAGTCCAATCAATATACATATCCGCTAAATTTCCCCAATATAACTCATCGATCATTAATGTTTCCCCTTATATATCTAGTATACCCCATATCTACAAGCCTTAAGCAAGCCAGCAGACAACATTATAGCCTTGTAACCCTCAGGGTTGTTTTATGATATAATTATAGTGTGAAAGTCCAAAAACAAAAAAAGAAATCATTATACCCAACCTATATAATCGGCGTTATGATAGTCTTGGTGATTATTGCTCTGATAATCTTGTTTGTTAAAAACCCATTTAGTAGTAAAAAAACCACCGACAATACCAAGATGCCGACCAACTCTAAAACGATTAAGAACGGAAAGATAAACGACACCAGCACACTAGAGAAGAATGACGCCGGCACAAGCTCTAACACACCTTCAAATATAACCTTGTCTTACTCGTTTGCGGGTCAAGACCAGGATAAGTCTGGCGGACCTATAGTCATTAGGACTATAGCCAATGGTGCCGATGGAGGACAGTGCGAGTATAAGTTAACTAACGGAAGTAACACAAAATCATTTAGCTCTGACGTAACTTTTTCTGGTACATACTACAGCTGTAACTTCACAATACCTTATGACAGCACGCTAAAGGGCAATTGGTCATTGAATACAACCATCACGCAAAACGGAAAGACTGGTTCGGCATCTACCAGCGTCAATATTCGAGGCTCGTAATGATTAAGTTACCCAAATACATAATTGGCTTGCTTGCGGTCTTTGCATTCGTAGCATTCTTTGGCTCAACCACCCGCGCGCTAAGTGGCGCAGACTTCAGTCCAGGCTATATTATAGATGACAACGTATTTTTTAACTCAAATAGTATGAGCGTGGGTCAAATCCAAACTTTTTTAAATTCTCAAGTCCCCGGATGCGACACTAACCACGCTGGATTTACAGGCAGCACAGGGACAATTTATAACCCGCAATGGATATGCCTAAAGGATTTCTATGAAAACCCTTCCGACACCTATAGTGTCAGCTTTAACTACACTGATACCGACGGCAGCACAAAAACTGGCACCAGAACTTATTATCGAAACAACGCATATGAGTATAAGTCGCTTACACCTTTATATAACAACGGCGACTATAGACAGGGTTATTTACTAAAGGCGGTTATCAGTAGTATTAACGGCGTCCGACCATCGGGATCCGTTTCAGCCGCTCAAATTATTTATGACGCCTCCCGCCTTTATGGCATCAACCCGCAGGTACTATTAGTCATGCTAGAAAAAGAACAGTCATTAGTCCAAGACACATGGCCAGCCGCATGGCAATACCAGGCTGCTATGGGTTATGGTTGTCCGGACTTTAAGCCATGCAGTAGTAATTACGCTGGATTTTCAAAACAGGTTTATAGTGCGGCCTGGCAATTTAGAGCATATACAAACAATCCAAGTGGTTATAATTTCCAAGGAGGTGTTACCAGATATATTCAATACAACCCGGTCGCTAGTTGTGGAGGAACTAATGTTTACCTACAAAATCAAGCAACTGCAAATCTATACAACTACACGCCCTACCAGCCCAACGCATCCGCCCTATCCAATTTATACGGCAGCGGCGATAGTTGTGGCGCTTATGGTAATAGGAATTTCTGGCGTATATTTAGTGACTGGTTT
>DAISKS010000042.1:0-4905 GCA_036820845.1 Candidatus Saccharimonadota bacterium | reverse complement strand
TATGCTATAATATAGCAATGAACGAAAACTACGACTCGACGGCACTTTTGGCGCTGCCAAAAGTATGGGAAGGCTCTGTCCCAGAGAAGGGTCTGTTGTCGTGGTCGCGTCCTTATTTGATCGATAAGGTGCGTGAAAACGGTGTTGACGTATTAGTTGCTAGGGGTGCGGATAGTTTTGATTTAGAGAACGATACTGTAACTACCTCGCGCCCCGAGTACTCTCGAAGAGGCGAAGAAGTTGAAGTTGCAATCCAGGACCTAGGGTCGCGTGCACTCGATAGCTTTGGAGTTGTCCGCAGCATCATTAAACGTATTTACCCCAGCAATTCAAGTGTGCCGTTCTTAAATCCAAACAGCGTCCGAGAACTGGCTAAAGATAAGTTCGACATGGCTCATATGGTTTTGGATCCGACCGGTAATTATCGTCGTAAGTTTACCTATTTACTGCCGGGTAATAATCCGAATGAAGTAGCAGAGGAAGTTGCTTGCCTACCGGGTAGCCAAGTAGTGGCCAAGCCTATTACTGGCAAGAGGAGCGAAGGTGTATTCGTTGGTCAGAAATCTGACGTTATCGGTCAGTTTAATGATGGTGTCGAGAAAGGCTATCTAGTGGAAGAAAAAATGAATTTTTCCGTTCCTATGCCGAATATCAGGGGATGTGATGAGGGAGAACAGCGTCGCCTAGATGCCGCTAATCACAATGGCGTAAATAAGGAATTCAGGCTATTCTATTTCGGTCAAGATGAGTGGGACGGTATAGCCCGAATTGCACGTCCTGGGGAAGTTGATTTCTTGGATGATAAATGGCTATTTGTTGACCAAGATTCCATACCAGGAAGTCTGGTAGATAGGAGCGCGACGATAGTCAACAGGATTCGACAGCTAGTCGACAGACAAGACCACGACTTCCATTTGGCAATCGACTGGGTTTTTGCCTCAACTGCTTCGGATGCCGAACCAAGTTGGCGTGTCATGGAAGTAAATGCCGCCGAGCCTCAGCTGGTCCAGTTAACACAAAACCTTGAAGTCGGCCGTCGTCAGCACGATAAATTAGCTACTCAAATTAGTCGAATTGCGTTAAGGTAGGAGATAAGCATGAACAATATACCAATAATTTCAGTTACTGGAACCAAGGGCAAAACAACCGTCGTTGCTATTATTGACAGTGTTCTTAGACAGTTTAACCTGAACGTATTAAAGGTTGATACGACCGGACATTTTTTGAATGGCGAGCGTAAAAGTAGTTTAGACGACTCGAAGAAAACTTGGCGATTAGTGCCTAGCGTTTGTCCCGGCAGATACTTGTGGGAATTCCACGCCAATCCTCAGCTGCAGGAAAAAGGCGTCGCAGTTTTAGAGTGTTCACTAGGTTCAAGCGCTAACTCGGGACTAGGTTATCGTTATCATAATATCGGTGTATTTCTGAATGTTTTCGAAGACCATATTGGTTCTTCGGACCGTATCCAGAATAAAAACGACATAGTTAAAGCGAAGTCATTTGTTTTCTCGAGGCTTGACCCTAACGATGCCATGGCAGTATTTAATGCTGACGATGAATATGTCTGTAGTGCTTTGGAGTCCCTACCAAAAGAAATTAGGTCAGATGCTAATATATTACTACCAATCGGATTAGATTTTTCGGCTTTTGATATCAAGAATCATTTAGATAATGGTGGTGTCGCAATCACGGTTGTCGAAAAGACTAAGATAGTTGTCCGTTCAAATAAGGGTGACGAGGTCATCGCTGACATGGCCAATATACCATGGGCATTCGAAGGTAAATATCCGCCATCGGTTTGGAATCTAATTTCAGCCGTAGGTGCGCTGTATAGTTATTTTCACGGTGAGTTACCAGACGGTTTTCGAAAGGCATTCGAAAGTGTCCGCCTAGACCACTATGGCGGTCGACTCACATTGCTTAGGGCTGAGAATGGAGCCACAATACTGGCCGACTATGCTCACGAAAAAGAATCTTTGGCCTCAATCGCTCAACTTGGACGTTTACTCATTAAATCTGACAAAGGTCAATTAGTCGGAGTCGTCAGAATGGCGTATGATCGAACAAAACAACTCAAATTTGAAACTGGCGCGGTTATCGGTCAATCTTTTGATAGGGTAGTAGTTTATGAAAAGATTGATGGTTATTGGCGTAAACCAATCAAAAGGAAGTATGCACGGTTCCAGCAGGAAGTCGGTGTAACGTCAGAAATAGTTGCGGCGGGCGTAGAATCGGTCAACAAAAATGTCATCCGCATTATGCGCGAAGATGAGGCGCTCGACTACACAGCGCAACACACTCAACCTGATGATGTAGTTGTTATTATTGTGAATGACGACATTGAACAATCCATCGGATTTATTAGGCAAGCTTTCAAGGCGGACTTTGTATGAAAAAACCTCTTTCGATCATAGGCCGCGCTGAACACGTTGATTTTCCGCAGCTTTTAGCTGTTAGGGTTCCAGCCAAAATAGATACAGGTGCTGATGCTAGTAGTATTTGGGCTCATGATGTTAGCAAGGATGAAAAAGGCAATTTACACGTTGTGTTCTTTGGCCCTGGCTCGGATCATTATCAAGAAATTGTTCATATTTTTAAACCCAGCGAATATACAATTACCCGTGTGGCTAATTCATTTGGCCATCGCGAGGTGCGCTATAAGGTTAAATTAAAAATTAAGGTGCGCAGGCGTTTGATTAATGGTACATTTACTCTATCAGACCGGAGCACTAAGCTATATCCAATCCTTCTTGGTCGGAGTCTGATAAAACATAAGTTCCTAGTTGATGTGACCAGGGGAACGCCGCTGGTTGAGGAAGAGAAAAGGCGAGCGGTAAACTTGAAAGAAGAACTGATTAAACTAACGGAAGGAGACGAGTAAAATGAAAATAGCTATTTTGTCCAAAGGTGCCGCGAATTACACAACTCGTCGCCTCAAAGAAGTCGCTATCGAACGCGGCCACGAAGTCAAGGTCGTTAACTATGCCAAGAGTTATATCTCAGTTGAAAAAGGCAAACTGGTAATTCGCTATAAAGGCAAAACACTTGAACACTTCGACGCCATCATTCCGCGTATTGCACAAAGCTATACCAAGTACGGTACTGCCGTAGTTCGTCAGTTCGAAAGTCAGGGCTCGTACACAACAGCTAGCTCGATTGCGATTAACCGAACGCGCGATAAACTGCGCGCATATCAGATTTTAGCCAAGGCGGGTGTAGCGATTCCAAAAACCGTCTTCGCCCGTGAGACTGCCAGCTTCGAAGACGTTGTTGAACTAGCCGGTGGTACGCCGCTAATCATTAAGGTCGCCCGCGGTACTCACGGTAACGGCGTTGTTTTGGCCGAAACACCAAAAGCCGCCAAAGCCGTGATGCAGGCTTTCTATGTCGAGGGCGTAAACTTTTTGGTCCAGGAATTCGTCAAAGAATCGGCCGGTGTTGATATTCGTGCATTGGTTGTCGGTAGCCGCGTGGTCGCCAGTATCGTTCGCCAAAGCCTAGACGATGATTTCCGCAGCAACACCCACCAGGGCGGTGTTGGCAAGGTTGTTAAACTTACTCCAGAAGAAGAAAAGACTGCCATCAAAGCAGCTAAGGCTATGGGCCTACCAATATGTGGTGTTGATATGTTGCGCAGTGACCGCGGACCGCTAGTGCTAGAGGTCAACTCATCAGCAAGTATCAAAACTCCAGAGCTGATTACTAAACGTGATGTTGCAACTAAAATTATTGAGTATATCGAGATTAACGCTAAGAGGCGAAATAAAAAAGACAAAGTCGGTGCCTAGTTTGTTATAATGTGGTTATGCTGAATCTCTTTAAGAGACACAAAAACCTTGGCGCAATTCTGATTGTTTCCGGTATTGTAATCACTATTTTTAGTACATTCGCATGGGTTATCCCTAGTCTAATTAAACCACCGACACAATTATGGTTGGGGGATGGTATATTCAGGGCTAAACTAGCCACAACGGTCGCTGCCCGCGAACAAGGTTTATCTGGTGTTATGAGTTTAGAGAAGGACCAGGCGTTATTAATGGTGTTCTCGAAAAGTGACAAGTGGGGTATCTGGATGAAGGATATGAATGTGCCAATTGATATAGTCTGGTTAGACGCCAATAAACGCGTTATCTATCGGGTCAAGAATGCTACGCCAGATTTGGGTGAGTCAAGAACTTTTCAGCCGACAAAACCAGCGAAGTACGTCGTTGAATTACCGGCCGGCACAATCGACTCCAAGCACATAAGTAACGGCGCAGTAGCCTTATTTACGATTGACGCTGCCGAAAAGGTCGAATAATGCCACCGTTTCTAGTCTATCTAGCGGTACTGGTCGGACTGTTTTTGATGGCGTTTTTTACGAAACGCCGCTTCGGAAGATTGGGTTTCGCGCTAGCCGTCGGCTATGTAATGGCAGGTAGTTTACAGGATTACAGTGAAACAATAAACAGATATATTGGTTCTAGCGCCTATGTTAGTATGCCACTAATAACATTGGTGGTAGTTATTCTACCCTCTGTACTGATGCTATTTCACGGTGCCACTTATAAAACTATTCCAACGAGGGTTATCGGCGCATTACTTTTTGCCATACTTGGGTTTGCTATTATGGTTGATTCGCTTAGTAAGGTGGTTGTTTTTCAGGGATTGGGCATGGAGTTGTTCGCGCGTATTAGTGATTCCAGGAATTTTATAATATTAGTTGGCTTAGCGGTAGCGGTGGGTGATATGTTCATGGTCCGATCATCACATCACAGCGGCAAAGACAAGAAACATTGACAAACAACCCCTTAAAGTGGTAAATTTTTTAGAGTGTAATTGTGCACGGGCCCATAGCTCAGCTGGTTAGAGCACCTGCCTTTTAAGCAGGGTGTCGTGAGTTCAAGTCTCACTGGGCCCTCCAAA
>DAISKS010000041.1:0-5179 GCA_036820845.1 Candidatus Saccharimonadota bacterium | reverse complement strand
TGAACCGACACTAGATACTGGTAAATTAATTACTCAGAAAAGCCTGGTAATAAATACTGACGACAATAATGCCACCCTAACCGCAAAACTAATCAATCTCAGTAACCAGTTAATGCTAGATTACCTGCCACGATACATGAGCGGTGACATAAAACCCCACAACCAACCTCACCCCGACCGCGCAACATATTCCACCAAGCTGACAAAATCAGACGGAATTATCGACTGGCAGAAACCAGCCACTCAAATCGAACAAGAAATACGCGCTTACCTAGGTTGGCCAGGCAGCACCACTCAACTAGCCGACAAAAGAGTCATCATAAAAAGCGCCAGTATAACTGACGCAAAATACGATCTGCTCGACATAGAATGTGGCGATGGCAAATATCTATCAATCGAAGAGCTAGTTGCACCTAGTGGGCGCTTAATGAGCGCCAAAGAATTCATTAACGGCTACGGCCGTCTACTGTCCTAAAATCGCAGCTTTATTACTAATAACTTCTTGTTTTAGAGCTGCCATAACATCAGCCACAACACCGCGATAATCGGGTCGGTTAACTTCTAGCCACTTGGTAGCAGCGTACTCGTCGCGCAAATTTCTATCATCAACACTCAGGCCAGTTGCCTTTTGCATCTGCAAAAAACCAGGGTCAGCTTGAAAATTCGGTACATACTTACCCAACCAAGCCGATACAACTTCTTCTTTGCGATCGATAATTGATTCAAATTCCTCCAGCTGAGCGTCGCTCATGCCTTCTGATAATTTCGTACCGACACGTAGTTCTAGCTCATCATATATATGCTGTAGGAACGGTTTCTTTTGCTCATCGGGTAATTGATCTAGTCCCACATCAGCTAAAAATTTATCGTCAAGTTGAAACATAACACAACCTTTCCTGTTAGGTTAATATTCGCCTAAATTTATTATAACACTACAAAAGACCGAGGCGTTTTTGCTTGTCGACAAACTCGTCGATATAGCTTGATAAAACATCATCGTATAGCAATCCAATATCGGCCAATTGACTACTTATGTAGCCAAACATATCTTCATGCGACTGTTCAGCTTTTTCCATATCTTCCAAATGTGCAATTTGTTCATCGGATAGCAATTCGCTAACTGTGCTCATCAAACGCATTTCAACTGTGCTTTTAATTGTATCTATTGTCGCCTGTTTAGTGGCGTCGTCGGCATTTTGCATACCGATTTTTTCTAGAATTGATTCATCACTCATATTTATTTTCCTTGTTTTGTTAATGCTTGTTTATATTTTACCACTTGCTATTAATTGTTTAGCAATTGTGATGGCTTCTTTTGTCAAGCCTGCGGTGTCACCACCAGGGTTCTGTATCCAGACATTACCAGGTGAATGTAAGGTTAAGTTAACGTCACTAAATACACCGTCACCTAGACGTGAGTATAGTTGGTTAATCAATTTATAGGCTTGATCACCGCTCAAGTTTTGACCTAATTGATCGTGAGCAACTTGGCGTAGTAGATTCTCGGGCGCAGCACCGTATCCATAATGATAGACTTCAGCTGCAGCTTTACCTGCTTCACTAGCAGCTTCGCCACCGCCAGTTGTTGCACCAGCACCGCCACCTGATTCAGCACCAGTGGTTGTACCGCCACCAGTTGAACTTGATTCTGCGCCTGATCCATGTGTATTCTTGAATTGGCTTGAGGCTGAGTCGGCGCCGTTACCACCACCGTGAACAGCATTACCGACTATGTTTCCGGCAATAGCACCACCTATTGAGCCACCAGCGGCTGCAATCGATGCCATACGCCTAACGCGACGACGGTTCCTGTAGGCATCTTCGTCAGTTATATCTTCATTTTCCTTAACTAAATCAGATGTCATAAAGTCGGCTCTACTTTCGTTCAGGCCAATTTCGTCATAACGGTCGGCACTTTCCCGGACAGCTTCAGATTTACGCTCATGATGAGCTTCGGAATCAGCTTCGGCGACCGTAGTTTCGTCATCATCAATAAATGAATTAGCGCGACGATTAGTAACATGTACTCCAGTGCTTACGCCAAATGCCGCACCAGCCGCAAGACCAGCGTAGCTAGCAGCAGCACCGGCACCGAACAATAGTCCTACGCCAGTTCCAGCAGCGGCACCAGCCAGTAAGCCGCCACCAAATACGACAGCTGCTTTTTTGAGGTTACCCTTTAGGCCTTTTTGCCTTACCCACCAGTCGGTAAACTTATTACCATCTCGACCGGTTTCGTGTTGAAATTCAACAATTTCTGATTCCAACCTTTGATCCTCACACAGTAATGCAGAGGTCAATAACTGTCGCCTTTGCTCGTCATCAATAAAGGCCTCTTCATCGAGTCTGGCTTCTAAAGTCGTTAACCAATCACGTAAGTTGGTTTCATAGGTAGACCTTGCTTGTTCAACCTCTTGAGCCCAAGGTGTGTCATTGTTAAACCTGTCAATAACGGATTGAACAAACGGAACTTTTTTGACTAATTTTGACAGCCAAGTATCATTTTTATCCAACATGACACGCCGCAAAACGCTTTCGCGCTCTGAGGCGGTAATTTCAGCATATTCGCGACGTGACATTTGCAATACTTCTATGCATTCGCGTTCAGCATCGCTTAAATCAGACCAAGCTTCGATAGTATCCTCACCATCCTCGCCTTCATCATTCTTTTCTTTATCTGAATCATCATCTGATTCTCCATCCGATGGACCATCGCCATCAGGATCAGTATCGACGCCAGTTTCGCCGGAATCTTCTGAACCAGTTTCACCAGCTTCTGTACCGTCGGCCTCAGCGCCACCAGCACTCGGGCCACCTTCTGGGTCGGTATCATCAGGTCCATCACCCTCTGGCGAGTCAGTTTCGTCACTGTCGCTAGAAGCGATTTCAGAGTTTACTGTGCGGTTAATAATACGGTCAATAATCGCGTCTTTCTTAACGCCTTCCATTTCGGCCTGATGATGTTCGTTAGGACCATGTAGATACTTTGGGTCATATTGAGGTTGGCTATATTGTTCAAGAAGTTCGTTAAGCTTGTCTTCTTTATCTTTAATCATTCGGATAGTGTCTTCGGTTTGTTCACCAGAGCGTAGTTCGGCAATTTGTCGAGCCATCATGTCCATACGGCGAAGTTCAACTGACGATTCTATTGCTCGGTCTATACTGTCTTTTACTTTACCGTTTTCAACATCTTGCTGATATCTAACATCAGCATCTAAACCGTCGTCAATGAATCCTTCCATATGGTCTTCATATGCCGAAGCTTCTTCGACAACCTTCCTGGCTTCATCGCTAAAATCACTCTTACCAGCTTCGCCGTAGAGTTCATCTTCCCATTGTTTTATTTCGTGGTTGGCCTTGTTAGCGTCCCAGTTGTTTAATCGTTCGCTCATTGTTGTGGTGGATCCTTTTTGAATAAGTTTTTTATTGTTTAAACCTACTCTACCACAGACATGCTAAAAAGTCAAGCATATGCGTTTATATAGAAATACATTACTTTACTAAGATATGGTGCGTTTTTTCAATTCGCGAGTGAAGAATTCGAGTTTGTCACCCTCTTCAATTAACAACTTCTTTGGCGTCTTCAAGTTCAAGCCACACATTTCGCCTTCGAAAACTTCTTTGGCCTCTTGTTGTTGACGCTGAACGCTGACAACTTCGACTTCCATCAAGTTTTCTTTACCGCGAATAACACGCGCCAGCAAACCAGCTGTAACCTTGCCACTAGTGACTTCGCCACCGGCAATCACCTCATCCCTGAGTGTCCTAAAGATACCTTTGATCGTCATCTTGCCAACTTCAGTTTCAACAACTTCTGGTGCCAATAACTTTTCCATTGACTCCCTGGCATCATCAAGTAGTTGATAAATAACATTAAACATACGTACCGGCACATGATCGCGCATCGCTAAACGCTTGATTTCTGGGGCCATCGCAACATTAAAGCCGTAAATGATAGCACCACTATCTGAAGCCAATCGAACGTCATTCTCGGAAACATTGCCGACTCCGCTGCCAACAATGCGGACTGATATTTCGCCCTGAGTATCGATGATTTTAAGGCTATTAACCACCGACGCCAATGAACCTTGTACGTCGGCTTTGATAACTACGTTCAAATCCTGAGATTCGTGTTTTTGAGTCATCATTTTTAGTAAATCAGCGCCGGTCACGTTGGTACTAGCGGCATTTTTCTCGGCTTCAATCTTGGCATTGGCAGCCATTTGACGAGCCTCTTTTTCATTTTTGACAGCTACAAAGTTATCGCCAAATTGTGGAAGTTCCTTAAATCCAGTAACTGTGACTGGAGTAGATGGGCTAGCTGATTTGATCGCTTTGCCAGCAAAATCAAGTAGTGTACGGACCTTACAATAAGTGGTACCAGCCACGATAAATTGGGTAGGTTTTAATACACCCTGCATTACTAATAGACCCACAACTGGACCACGGCCGACTTCCATATGCGATTCAATCACCAAACCTTCGGCTGGCGTATTAATATCGGCTCGTAAGTCCTCGAGGTCGGAAACCAACAAAACTAGTTCGAGTAATTTATCAATGTTCTGGCCTGTTTTAGCGCTAACTTCAATCATCACCGTGTCACCACCCCATTCCTCGGGATTTAGACCGTGTTCGCTAGCAAGTTGCGCTTTTACTCTGGCAGAATCGGCGGCTTCTTTATCGATTTTGTTAATAGCCACGACGATTTTAGCATTGGCAGTCCTGGCAAAGCGAATTGCCTCAACAGTCTGCGGCTTTACGCCGTCATCAGCCGCCACCACAATAACAACTACGTCGGTAAGTTCCGCGCCGTGCTGCCTTAACGCCGCGAAAGCTTCGTGGCCAGGAGTATCGAGTAGGGTAATTAACCGATCTTTGAAGGTAGTTTGGTAGGCGCTAATATGCTGCGTAATACCACCAGCTTCACCGGCTACTACTTTAGTCTTCAGGATAGCATCAAGCAAGCTAGTCTTGCCGTGATCAACATGACCCATGACGGCCACAATTGGCGGTCGCGAAACAGCGTCATCTGATAGTTGGTGCTTTTTATTAGTAGTCAAATGGGCGGCTACTTTTTTCTCGATTTTAACATCGATAAGTCCTAGCTCCTCGAGAATAATTGAGGCGGTCTCGAAATCTATCTGTTGATTGATAGTTGCAACGATACCGTTTTTGAACA
>DAISKS010000040.1:0-5184 GCA_036820845.1 Candidatus Saccharimonadota bacterium | reverse complement strand
GTACATAAAATGGCAGCGAGGAGTTTGAATATAAATTCTGGACCCGTATCAATCAGCAACACAAAGCCTAGGGTTATCGAGAATAATATCAGGCTGATCATCCACTCATTACTATAAACACGATTACTCATCTGCATAGCAAAGTTTGTTCTATTTTGTTGATTAGCGATTAGCTTATCTAGGAATTTGTCGACTTCAGCTTGGTGCTCGCCTTTATATTCCAGACAAAAAGCTATCATCTTTTCATACTCGGCCTCGCCACCTGCAGCTTTTTTCTGTTTTAGAACAGCCTTCAAATATACCAACAACATTTCTTGTGTTTCTTGCCTAAATTTAATAGGTAACTTAGCTACGACTAGCGCCAATGAAAAGACGGCGTTAGCCTCGGAGCGAACTATTTTATGCAACTCCTCGATTCTGGACTTCTGACCACTTAAAATTGGCGATATATAGAATCCATATAAAAATGAGTTGACCGAAAAAAGCATCAAAGCCTGGGGCGTGAACTGAGTACGTTTGATAAAGAAAATCTCTGCCACAGCGTATATCAAAAATACAATAATGAAGTAGTAGCTTAGCCTAATTTTCTTTAAAAACAAATCTTTCATTTTTAACCCTCTTTCTCCTTAATTAATCCATCATCAGAATACATCTCTTCCTTGAAAGCCTGCATAATTAGTTCACGCACCGAATGCAATAATTGGAACTCAGGAAACATCTTTTGTAGCCTTTCGGCGGCGGCTATACGTATATTCTCGAGAGTGTCTACATCCTGTATGCCGTGATCCTCTTTAAATGTGTTAGCTTCACCTGCCAATATATGAATAATATCTGGCAACAATTTATCGACAAACCTCACGAAACGAGCTTCAAGTTCCTCTTGTTTCTCATAGCGATTCAGTAACTCAGCGGTATGCGGTGGCAGCTCATTTAACAGCCTAGCAACTGCTTCTTTTTCGGCCTGCTCTTTTTTATTACGGTCCTCTTCAGTAATCCACAAAGTCCAAACGTCACCGCTGTAAAATTCCGCTAAATCGTGAACTAAACAATATTGAGTAACTAGACCGACATCCAGTTCTGGGTAAAAGTCAGCCGCTAACTCACTAGCCGAGAGTGCTAAATGATAACTATGCTCGACATCACTTTCTCGTTTACCACTAGGGTAGCGAGGACAGCGGTAGACTTCAGCAAACTTAACATTTAATTTAGCTAGGTCGATAAGATGGCTGTAAGCTTTTTGAATAGTTTCACTATTTGCGTGATTTTTATTTTCGTCTTGCATATTGAGGTAATAGTAGCATTATTTTGATTATGGTTGCAAATCACATGAGGCAGGATAGCGGTCGCTGCACTCCCTATTTACGCTCGACTCTGTCTCGCTGCACGAACCTTAACGGTTCTCGCATACTTGCAGTATGCTACCAAATAAAATATCCCTCGCAGGGAGGGGTATTTTATTTGGTACACCCGGCAGGATTCGAACCTACGACCCCCTGGTTCGAAGCCAGGTACTCTATCCAGCTGAGCTACGGGTGCATACTATTTATCAGAGGTAATTATAACACACATCCTAGTCAAGGACACATTTCCGAACTGTTGTATTTTTGCAAGGTGGAACCTTGCAAAATTACAACAGTTGCTTAGTCGGCAAGTGGACGAATAATTATTATTAATGATGAAGTTTATGACACAACGTCATATAATGTTATATACATGGAAATTCATACCAACATACCTCTTAAAAACTACACTACTATGAAGTTAGGTGGCAATGCCCGTTTTATGACCGAAATACACACTAGTGAGGAGTTAGCATTGGTTTGTAAGAATGCACGAGCTAAGTCTATTCCTATATTAGTACTTGGTGGCGGTAGTAATACAATCGTCAAAGATGAGGGTTTTGATGGTATAGTGTTGCACATCCGAATACCTGGTTTTGAGATTATTGCCGATGATGCTAGCTCAACGACAATCAAGCTAGGCGCCGGTGAGATTTGGGATAAAGTCGTTGAAAAAGTAGTTGGCATGAATCTAAGTGGTGTCGAAGCTATGTCGTCAATACCTGGTACAGTTGGTGCAGCGCCAGTTCAAAATGTCGGTGCTTATGGCCAGGAAATCGCCGAAACCCTACTATCAGTAGAGGCCTATGATACCCAAGAATCAAACTTTGTAAACCTACAGAACACTGACTGCAAATTCAGATACCGTGATAGTATATTCAAGAGTGAAGCAAAAAACCGATATATTATTACGTCAGTGACTTTGAGACTATCTAAAAATGCTCCCCAACCCCCTTTCTATGACTCTTTACAAAGATATCTAGATGAGCACAATATAACAATCTACACAGTTGATATCATTCGGAATGCAGTGCAGGAAATTAGAAAGAATAAACTCCCCGACCCTAATATTTTACCTAACACCGGATCTTTCTTTAAGAATCCGATGATCGACAAGTGGCAACTCGATAATCTGATGAAACAATATCCTGATATACCGAATTATGAAATGGGTGACGGTCAGTTCAAAATACCAGCCGGCTGGTTAATTGAATCAGCTGGTCTAAAGAATTGCTTACTACATGGTATGCGTGTTTACGATAATAACGCTCTCGTTCTAATCAATGAGTCTGCCGAATGCTATGCCGACCTAGCGGCTGCACGTCAAGAAATAGGCACAAAAGTATACGACACATTCCAAATCTCAATCGAACAAGAGCCAATCGAAATCTAGTAGTTCATCTTGCGGTTTATCCTCAATCCGTTTATGATTAATGTATGCACCGGCGTGGTTTTAGCGTGGTTGAGTTGATAGTTGTAGTCACAGTAATGGCCGTGTTGTTAGTATTGGGTGTAGTTAACTTACGCGGCTCACAGGCAAATTCGCGCGATGTCGAAAGAAGCACTGACGTTAAAAACATCGCGCAACATTTAGAATCGTATTTCACAGCCGGTACCGGTGTGGTGACTGGTAGCTATCCATCGACCGATTTAATCGGCAAGGAAACCACCTATCTACAAGATTTAGATGTCGATAACCTTAAAGCACCGGACCAATCTGACTCTACACTCGTCGCCGCAGCCGACGCTAACAACCCACCGTCATCACCCGCATTAACAATTGATAATTACATATATCAGCCACTTAGGTACGATGGTGCTAACTGGCAGTTATGTACACAAACAACTGACGAATGTACTAAATTTAACTTGTTCTATAAAACCGAGAAAGACGTACAAGGCTGCACGGCAGGTACGGCATGTGTTGTAAAGAGTAGGAATCAATGAAACAACGTTCTAGACAATCTGGATTTTCAGCCGTAGAACTGTTAATTACGCTATTCGTTGCCGCTGCCTTCCTAATATCCGGTTATCAATTATATATATTCGCCGTCAAAGACGGTGGTACGTCACGAACACAGGCTGCAGCTAGTCGAGAAGTCGATAATTATATATCAAGGTACAAAAACTTCGCCACCGATGCATGTACGAGTCAATCTCCACTTGTCGATAACATTACTACCCCAGGTAATCCAATAAATTATCCAATTACGACAAACGTTCCCGGTATAGGGACAGCTACTATCAGAGTGGATATAACCTGCCCATTCTCGCCTACCGATACCGCTACGTCACAGATTAAAGTTACCCTGACGTACGGTTCACCAACTAAGACCATGGTCTCTAGCACTCTTTACAAACCGGCTTGTCCGAAAGATTTCGCGTTAGTACCAGGTGACAAAGCCTATGGGACAAACGACTTTTGCGTGATGAGGTTCGAAGCGAAAAATGTCAGTAGCGTACCGGTATCACAGGCTGCTGGCGCCCCATGGACAAATATTAGCCAAACCAGTGCGATGACTTATGCTAAAAGTGCATGCACCGGCTGTCACTTGATGACCGAGGCAGAATGGCTAACAATTGCAGCGAACGTAACAAAAGTCATTGATAACTGGTCTAGTAGTATTATAGGTCACTATTGGATACATACCGGTCTGGTGAATAACTGTTTAGCTGGCCCTAGTGCCGTTAGTAACCCTAGCAGTCCCGTATCAGATGTCCCAGTGGGGTCAAATGACTGCGGCAGTCCCGAGTATAATCTATTCAATAACGATAGAAGTTTCCGATCACTCTCGTTGACAAATGGTGAGTCTATTTGGGATTTTTCAGGAAACGCGGCTGAGTGGACTAGTGGTCAATCTATCGGTAGTCAACCCGGCGCAAGTGGTTATGCATGGCGCAAATGGAACTCTACCGACCTATCGACGCATGGCACGCTATTCCCAAACCCATGGCCAATATCAATTTCGGAAATACAATCAGATGGCTGGACAGCTGGTTATGGAGGATTTAATGCCGGTCTAGGTAAAGTGTATAGTAGTTCGACCGAAACTGCACTAAAGGGCTTCGTAAGAGGTAGTAGCGTCGCCACTACCCTTACGAGTAGTGGTATTTATTATTTAGATATGTCTCGCGCGCCAAGTTGGACCGATGCTAACACGGGTTTTAGGGTGACGCGATGAGAAATAGATTTAAATTGAATTCAGATAGAGGCTTTACGTTAGTAGAAATAGTTGTAGTGGCCCCAATCATTATTCTGGTCATCGGTGCCTTTGTCGCGGCCATTGTTAGTGTAACTGGCGACGTATTGTCATCACGCGATTCTAACGTGGTAGCTTACAATATCCAAGATACACTAACTAGGATAAAGCAGGATGTATCGTTAAGCGACGGTTTCCTAGCAGCAAATAACATAGATGTGGTCTCACCGCAGGGCTACGACAATAGCACACAAGGTTTTACGAACGTTAACTCCGATCCAGCAATCGGACCAATGTTAATCTTGAATATGCGTGCCACAGACAAGAACCCGCTCAGCCCTGACCGTAAGTTTATCTATGCCGCTAACCAACCTAATAGTTGCACTAGCCCTCAATCCACCCAAAACTTACCTTTGATTTATAACGTAGTTTATTTCCTTAGAAGTAACACTCTATGGCGCCGTGTTCTTGTTCCACAGAATTTCGCCAGTCTTGGTTGCGGAACTCCGTGGCAAAAATCAAGTTGCGACCCTAGTATATCTGACAGTTTTTGTAAATCCGAGGACGTAAAGCTGGTTGAAAATATCCAAACTGGCGGTTTGACAATAAATTATTACCTTAATCCGTCGGCTACTGCGGCTAGT
>DAISKS010000039.1:0-5298 GCA_036820845.1 Candidatus Saccharimonadota bacterium | reverse complement strand
TAACTATGTATAATATGACACATACGTCGCGAGGCTATTTTGCTAGCGTCTAAAATAATTAATAGGAGAAAACAATCAAATGGCAGATTTTGATCGAACCAAGCCTCATGTAAACGTAGGCACAATGGGTCACGTTGACCACGGTAAGACTACTTTGACTGCAGCTATCACAGCTGTTCTAGCAAAGCGCCTACCAAGTGAAGTTAATAAGCCAGTCGCTTATGACCAGATCGACAACGCTCCAGAAGAGCGTGCACGCGGTATCACTATCGCATCATCACACCAAGAATATGAAACCGAAAAGCGTCACTACGCTCACGTTGATATGCCAGGCCACGCCGACTATATCAAGAACATGATTACTGGTGCTGCTCAAATCGACGGCGCAATTCTAGTAGTTGCTGCTAACGACGGCCCGCTACCACAGACTCGCGAGCACGTATTGCTTGCCAAGCAAGTCGGTGTGCCTAAGATTCTTGTTTTCCTAAACAAGATGGACCTAGCTGACCCAGAACTAGTTGAACTAGTTGAAATGGATATCCGCGAACTTCTTGCCAAGAACGGCTTCGACGAAGACGCTCCTATCATCAAGGGTTCAGCAACTAAGGCCCTAGAAGGCAGTGCTGCTGATGAAGACGCTATCATGGAGCTTGTAAAGGCTCTTGATGACTACGTTCCAGAACCAGTTCGCGACCTAGACAAGCCATTCCTAATGCCAATTGAGGACGTTTTCTCAATCAAGGGTCGTGGAACTGTTGCTACCGGTCGTATCGAGCAAGGTGTTATCAAGATTAACGATCCAGTTGAAATCGTTGGTATCCGTGCTACGCAGACATCTGTTGTAACCGGTATTGAAGCCTTCAAGAAGAACCTTAACCAAGGTCAAGCTGGCGATAACGCAGGTCTATTGCTACGCGGTATCGAGCGTGAGCAAATCGAGCGCGGTCAAGTTGTTGTTAAACCAGGCAGCCTAACTCCTCACACCGAGTTTGATGCTGAGGTTTATATCCTTAAGAAAGAAGAAGGTGGACGTCACACTCCATTCAGCAAGGGCTACAAGCCACAGTTCTACTTCCGTACAACTGACGTCACCGGTGAAGTTGAACTTCCAGCCGACAAGGAACTTGTCATCCCTGGTGATACTGTAACCTTCAAAGTCAAACTTCTTGCTCCAATTGCTATGGAACAAGGTCTTAACTTCGCTATCCGCGAAGGTGGTAAGACTGTTGGTGCCGGTGTTGTAACCAAGATTGTAAAATAATCTAGTTAACATAGTTAAAATACCCCTGCAAGTCAGGGGTATTTTACTATGCCAAATAGCTAGTGCTATAATTACACCATGCAACAGACTAAGTCTGGTTTTACTATTGTTGAACTGCTGGTGGTTATAGTGGTAATAGGTATTTTGGCAGCCATAACCTTGGTTTCATACTCCGGCATAAGCAGTCAGGCCGGTGCTTCGGTTATGCAGAGCGACCTAAGTACGGCGTCGAAACAGCTGAAGCTATTCGAATCAGAGTATGGCTATTACCCAACTACGATTCAGTGTGATATACCCGATAGCTCAACAAACAAGTGCATTAAGGCTAGTAACGGCGCAAGTCTTGGTTACTCAGTTAGTAATGTCGGCAGTAAAAAATTCTACATTACGGCAACCAGCGGTAACACTAAGTACATCATCTCTAATAACTCTACACCAGTAGTTAATAACTGGGTTATTTTAGGCACACAAGCTTGGCTGAAAACCAACTTGAATGTTGGCACGAGGATTAGTGGCACTTCAGAACAGACCAATAATTCAATTGTCGAGAAGTACTGTTATAACGACTTAGAGTCAAATTGTGACTTATATGGAGGCCTATATCAGTGGGATGAGATGATGCAGTACTCGACGACTGAAGGTGCGCAAGGAATATGTCCAGTTAGTTCACATCTACCTACTGATAACGAGTGGAAGATACTAGAGAAATACCTGGGTATGAGCGATGTACAAGCTGACGGTACTGGTTATCGTGGTACTGATCAAGGAACGCAAATAAAAGTTGGTGGCTCGAGTGGACTCGAAATTAAACTATCAGGATATCGCGACCTACCAGGTGGTAATTTTAGTGATTTAGGGGTACATGGGGTGTTTTGGCTAAGTACCGACCCCGGCTCTTACGGCTACAGAGGTTTTACTAGTTGGAGTAGTCAAATATACCGTGTAGTTTACAGCAAGCTATACGGTATGTCTGTTAGGTGCGTGCTCGATTAGTCTGCACTAAATAAAAATGCTAATGCTATAATATTACTAGTGAAAAAAGGTTTCACAATTGTTGAGTTACTCGTAGTAATTGTGGTTATTGGTATAATAGCCGCTATTACAATTGTTGCCTACGGTGGTATAGCCAAGAAGGCAAAGATTGCCACTATACAGTCAGATATCGATAATTCCGGACGTTTAGTAAAGATGTTTCAGGTTGAAAACGGCACTTACCCTGGCTCTGTCACGGATTGTCCAACGCCTGCAGTGGGTAATATGTGCCTGAAGTCGAGTCCAGGTAATAGTTATTCATATTGGGTTGATAACTCTGGTACTGGTATGTTTAGGCTGACGTCAACTGATAGTAATGGCTTAAATATCAGCACTAATGAGTCCGGATTAAAGTGTCCGGTGAACTTTATAGTTGTGCCTGGCAGCGCTACCTATAACACTAGCGACTTCTGTGTAATGAAGTACGAGGCCAAACAAGATAGCGGTAGCATACCGATAAGTCAGCCAAGTGGTTCGCCGTGGGTGAGCATAACACAGACTAACGCTATTACGTACAGTACTAAAGTGGATGGTTGCGACAGCTGTCATTTAATTAAAGAGAAGGAGTGGCTGACAATTGCACAAAATATCATGAGTGTAGCTAGTAATTGGAGCTCTGGCACGATCGGCAGCGGTTACCTTTATACTGGCCATAACGACGGTACACCAGCTAATAGTCTTGACTCTAGTAATGATGATACGAATGGTTATTACGGTACTGGTGGCGCGTCTGGCCAACAAAAACGCACATTGAAGTTATCAAACGGTGAAGTGATATGGGACTTTGCCGGTAATGTTTGGGAATGGACTTCCGGTCAAATTACCGGTGGGCAACCGGGTATTATCGGCGGAGGCTACGCATGGCGCGAATGGGGCGCACTAACCACACACGGTACGCTTAATCCTGATCCGTATCCGTCAACGACTGGTATCACCGGTGCTGGAACCTGGACTAGTGCAAACGGCATCGGTGTTATTTATAGCGACGCCGAGAATGGCGTACTGCACGGAATGGTACGTGGTGGCTCATGGATAGATTGGACCCACGCTGGGCCGTTAGCCTTAGATATAAATCAGTGGCCCAGCTGGTCGGGGCCAGCCTTTGGGTTTAGGGTTGCGCGTTAACCTGGACATCAAACGTTAAAATATGTTATAGTTTTGGATGTATTATTAATCATATCGAGAACTCTGGCAGTAGCAGAACTAAACTGGTCTATCGAAGAGGTTACGGTATAACAACAAGGAGTCATCTATATGACAGAAAAAACCGAAGCGCCACGAATTCGCATTCGTTTAAAGGCCTATGATTACAAAGTAATCGACCAATCAGCGAAACAAATTATTGACACTGCTATCCGCACCGGCGCTAGCGTTAGTGGTCCAGTGCCACTACCAACTCGCCGCAGCACATTTACGGTTGTCAAGTCACCTCACGTCTACAAAAAGGGTGGTGAGACCTTCGAAATGCGCGTCCACAAGCGCCTAATCGACATTACAAACGCCACACCAAAAACTATTGATAGTTTGCAAAACCTTAGCCTGCCAGCAGGTGTTGATGCTGAAATACGAATGTAGCTAAAGCTCGATATTAAAAATGACCCCTAATGGGGTCATTTTAGTTGGCAAGGCTTAACTAAACAGTAGTATTAATGCTCTCTAGAATATTAGTTATGTTCATCTGAAGATTCAATACCCAGATACCCAAGCCAAGAATCAATACCAATAGTATTGACCAGTAAATAGTTTGTTCGGTAATTAGGAACTGTAAGAAAGGTGTCGACTCAGTACTTAGTCGGAATGACTTATAAACTGGCTTTTTAACCTTACTAGCTACAGGAGCCTTGCGAGCAGCCACTTTCTTAACTGATTTCTTAGCGGTCGCTTTTTTTGCGGTTGCCATCTTAATATTCTCCTTTAATAATTCTTTATGACAACAGTATGACTGATTTTATAAATAAACTCAAGCATTATGATGAAAATATTGGATTTCGACTAAATATAGGTCTCACCGCCACTTATGCCAAAGAATTCCTCTAAGGTTATTATGTTTTGTTTCTTCATCTCATCAATCAATTTCTTACCTACATAACGATAATGCCATGGCTCTGATTTATAGCCGGTTACCGTCTGTTTTTCAGCAGGGTACCTTAACATAAAACCATATTTTTGCGCGTTGGCGGCTAGCCAAGCACCTTCAGTAGTCTGGCCGAAGCAGTCATCAAGGTTACAGGTAGCCTGATTGTAACTGCCAAAATCGATAGATAATCCAGTCTGATGTTCGCTATATCCTGGTCGGGCGCTGAAAGTGTCAGTCTTGGTCTGTCCATAGATTGATACATAGTTGTTATAAACCGCGCTCTGACTATCGTACGATCGGTAGCTACTGACTAATTTCAGATTAATCCCAGCCTTTGTAGCGTCGTTCATCATAGCTTCAAAATCAACCTGAACTTTTTGGCTAATCGTAGCGCCATTTATAGTCACTAGATCGTTAGGTATGTAACTAGCTGGGTTGAGCGGGTGAAGTTTATTAACTATAACCCACAAACTATCTGGGGCTGAACTAGAATATTCTAACTTGTTAAACGAAGGTTTTGCTGGCACCTGAGGTTTACGCGTTTGTTTGCTAGATATCTTAGGAGTATCGTTGACAGATAGTAGGTACCTGGTGCCGAAATAACCCCCAAAGCCAGACATGACCAACACAAATAGCCCAATCAAAATCATGACTTTGTGGTGCTTTCGTGAGTTAATGATCATTGTTTTATTCTATCATGCTAATATGCCGGGTCAGGACTCTCTCGACTTGACTCGTAACAGAGTATGTGCTAGAATTAATCGGTAACTTATAAGAAATATTAAACGATTCTTGGTGAATTGGTAAGTCCGACAGATGAGGATACTACCAGCCACCAAGAATTTTAAGTGGGAGCAAAAGGGCTATGAAAGCACTTCTCGGTACCAAAATTGGTATGACCCAAATCATCAGCAAGGATGGTGTTGCA
>DAISKS010000038.1:0-5315 GCA_036820845.1 Candidatus Saccharimonadota bacterium | reverse complement strand
TACCGCCCTTGCGTCCCGCCAACATCGCCACTCCCCTAGCGTGTGATACGCTCATAGCAGTGGTAACATTGCGGGCAAAGAACAGCCTTTCGATTGACATTACGTCCGGTCGCGAGGCGCCAATAATTTCATTCAGACTATCAAATATATCCTCCAGCCGGACATCTAGCGGCGTATGAGGGGGCGTTCTAACTACGCCAGCATCAACCAGTTCTATCTTATCGCCGTAAACATCAATTACGCCAAAACCAAGTATACCTGTGCCGGGATCAATGCCGATGATTCTCATATCAATGATTATACAAGGATTTTATAAAACCGAATAACCTACGTGTAAGGCTGTTAATTTCCACCTTCCATTCCCAAGCGGCATACGCCAACGCAATTATACCTAGGGTAAATATAGAAATAAGCATTATTGGTGAATTACTTGACCCATCAACCTGTTCTGGTGCGTAATCTAGCTTTTTAATATTACTTATATTTCGACAACGATTTGTGGCTGGATTGCGCTCCTGACCCGCTTTGCAAGCCGTTAGGCTTGATGCGCCTAAAACAGCGTTGGTCGATTTACAGCGATTAGTTTCTGGATTGCGTACCTCCCCCTCATCGCATGGCGCATAGGAATTTGCATCTGATGATATTGAACGACAACGATTCGTTTCTTCGCTACGATACTGGCCAACTCTACATGGTACTAGTTGTGAACTGGTGTTAGAAATTAAACGACACCGACCAGTTTCTTCGCTTCGATACTGATTTGACGCACACGGTTTCAGTGCATCTGCCAACTCATCTATATCAGATGAGGGTAGCTCAAGTACGTTAGACTGGTTTGGTGTTGGCTTGACGGTGTAGCTCCAGCCATCAACAAACCACGACCAGGATTCACCCTCAGCGGGATTATCATAATCCGATGTTTCATCAATAATTTGATTATCTACTGAGACTAGACTAACCCCACTACCCGTATTAATAAGGGTGAATTTAATATCGTCACCAGAAAACGCTCTATATTCACCACTCGCTAGTATGGAATTGACTGGAAATAAATACTCCCTTCCATCCGACTTTGTTATAAGTCGATAATTTACTAAGTCAACCGATTCATTAGTTGGATTATAGACCTCAATATATTCATTACCGGCGTCGCTACCAATGGCATTCGGTAAAAGCTCAGTTATCTTTATAGCTGGCAAGTTCAGCAAACACATACTACCATTGGACTTATAGATAGCGGGGATTGATTCTTGAACACCGGTTATATTTAGACAGAGATCAATTTGCGGATCGATACAGTTATTGGCGCCGTCTGATATATAACCGTCAGGAATTTTTGGTTGGATACCATCCAAATTACTACACATGTCTTGTACCTCGTATATAGACCCGTATTGATAACTAGACCTGGGATTTATCAACTCAAAGTCGTCGACATTGATATCAGTGTCTTGCATTAAACCAGCGGCAATGGTTTTACGACCAAGTACCTTCCCTGTCGCGGGTACTTTTGCCGGCAATAAACCTTCGGCCGAGGCAGCGGTGCTACCCCAGCCCAACTTATCAGCCTCGTATCCACTGCTGTCTATCAAGCGTATGTGACCCGCCGTACCTGAAAGTGTTGCTGAGAAAATATAGTCACTACCTAGTCCGGGCATTGAAGAATTCAACTGATTGGAGATTAGAAAAAGGTATGCATTAGTAGGAAGAAATAGGTGTACGGAATCATTATCGGCTGTAAAACATACTAGTTTACTACCGATTAAACTGGAACTAGCACTAGTATAATATAAACACCAGTTGGTTATATCCGTATCTTCGGTGCTGTTGTTATATAGCTCTATATATTCATGACTAGCCGATGTTGCGCTACCCAATTGGACCTGGCTTATCACGATATTATCCGATAGTGCCGCGACACTACCGCTACTAACCAATAGTAATGTACCTATACTAAAAACACACAAGTAATACAGCTTATGCATAGCCAAATAATAGGCTAATAGTCAGCTTAATACAAGATTAAAGTAGTTTACAGTTCAACAGTTATGTCAGCATTAGTGTGTACGTTAACTACATCATCTAAATCATCGAGCGCATCAAGCACTTTTATAACCTTAGCAGCGACTTCCGCGTCGCTAATTTCTATATGGGCGTTTGGAACATATTGCAACTCGGCGCTAGTCACGGTCAAGCCCGCTTCAGCTATCGCCTTGCGAACAATCGCCAAATCCTTCTGATCGGTATAGACGGTTAATTCACCTTCCTCCTCTATAGCATCCTCGGCGCCACAGTCTAAAACAGTAAGTAGCGCGTCCTCACTAGTTTCGGTGACGCGGATTACACCCTTACGTGTAAATTGGAACATCACGCTACCGGCGTCGGCAATTCGGCCGCCATTTTTTGTCAAAGCATTACGCACCTCTGGGAAAGTACGATTTTTGTTATCAGTGGCAGTTTCAATGATAATGCCAGTCCCACCCGGGCCCATAGCTTCATAAGTTGCCTCGACCAACTCAGCAGCGTTTTTGTCAGCTACCCTATCAATGGCGCGTTGAATATTAGCAGCTGGCATATTGGCACTTTTTGCTTTTTCAATCGCCATTGCTAAAGACGAGTTCATACTTGGGTCAATACCGCCACGTGCTGCAATCGCAATCTGATTACCAATCTTAGTAAAAACTGCACCACGTTTGGCATCTTTGGCGCCCTTTTCGCGTTTAATAGTCGACCATTTACTGTGTCCTGACATATGAATAACTCCGGGTTTAATACGTATTTTACTTTATTATAACATTGGCGAGATGAGCGAATAGCAAACTCGATTGCTATTCCGATGCGACCCAAGGTTATATTGTCATTTTATATGACAATATAACAGATTACACTACTATATTGGACTCACGCAGATTATACTTAGTCGCTCGCCACAAATATATGGCGACTAGTATTAGTAAGCTATAAGCACCGACAACAGCCATTGGTTTTATATTTATGACAGTGCTAACCCACGGCAAGCTAGCTAATATCTCGGACAAGCCGATGATATAGTCGATCAGCAATTTGGCCGGTAAGCCTAAAATCGTCGCTAAAATGCCCGGTATCAATAAACCGCCGATACCAGCGATAAATACTAATAGCATGGCGATTGGTATAAATGGCATTACTAATACATTAGCTATCAAAGCGACGTTAGACATCTGACCGAAAACAGATATGATAATCGGCAAAGTTGCAATTTGCGCTGACGTGGTTTCAATTAATATGCGGCCTATAAAGCCAACCTTTCTGTCACCAAAGAAATACCTGTTCAGTAGTGGGGCTAAAATCATTATGCCAGCAAATGCAGCAAATGATAACTGCCAAGCGATATCGCTCCATAGATAACTAGGGTTGATTGAAACCGTGACAGCTGCCACTAATAGTAATAGTGTTATCGGATGAAAACGACGGCCATAATACCAGGCCGCCAGGCTAAGTCCCGCGACTAGTCCTGCTCTGACCATACTCGGACTCGCACCGGCTATTGTGGTAAATATGATTACCAATACACCAGACGCTAACGTCGCCAGAAACTTAGACGCTTTTTCTAATAGCTTACGCGCCAATCTAATAATAATCGTCAAGTTGTAGCCACTCACTACTATAATATGTGTTAAACCAACCAATTGCAGATTTTTCAGCATGTCCTGTGACAAAGCACGACGCTGACCAACCAATAGACCAATCCCTAGATTTGCCTCTTTTTCCGGCAAGGCTTGGTGCACACCATTAGCGAATCCATCCCTTGCAGTCAGAGCTAAATCATCATGACTCGATTGAATAATTTTAACGATTTTAGCACCATAAACAGCACCGCTGAAATTACCAAAACCCCTAACTAATTTACCTTGAAGTATTAAGTTGTCACCGCGCTTGATATCAGCCGAACCAGTTGTTACCCATATTTGACCAGGTAATTTACTACCGTCAATTACTACACCCGTCAACTGCATAGATGCCTGATTAGAGTGCGATGTATCAATATCATCTTTTACCTTACCCGTGACAGTCACAGATTGACCGAGGTACGATCCGTACTGGACCCGCTCGGACTGAGACAGTGAACCTCGCCACAAACCTAATATCACGCCGGCGATTATCATAATTGGGATTAGATAAATATAACTACGTAATAAAACTACTAGTATCAATATACTGCCGACAACTAGGCAAATATTAATACCGAATAACGACCCATCGATAAACTGGGCTATGAAAACACCAGTTAGAAAACCTAGACTGATTAATGTTAATACCCAAGACGCATGAATCGTGCGCTTTAATACCCACCAGCTCATGCGGCTAGTATAGCATTTGAACGGATGAATTAGGTCTAGGCTATTGCAAGTATTTCTAAGGTTTGCTTAACTATAAGCATCAACAAAACACTTTAGGAATAAAAATGGCCAAAAGTAAAGAATCTCTCACCAAACAACAAATTATACTGCTAGTAATAGTCACTACATTAGTAACTATGGCGGCCGGACATTGCGTCGGTAAGGCTATCCATTTAGCATTTCATCTAATGCCTGGATTTAATCTGTAATTATTTGTTGTAATCTTCGAGCAATCTGAGTGCTTCGTTATACATTGGTTCAGCGAGATGCCTGGTGTTGTCATCAGAAATACGGTCATACATCCATACTATTTTCTGCCTAATCAACTCTAGACTGGTACCACGACCGAGATGTTTTTTTATAAAGCCGTCCATATCCCTATCGAAAAAGCCTAAACTGTCCGCATCTTTTATTATATTCTGGTCGTTATCACCGCCCACCTCGTGGCACATAACTAAACGCCCAACTCTACTTATTAGTTGCTCATCGGCACTTATGTCTGCTAGAAAATCACCAATTATCCTAGCAGATTCTGTTTGATGTTTTGTAAGGTAAACTGGATCTGAAAAACTACCTCGGAATTTGTAATCTATAAAGGCACTATCTATATCATGTGCGACTGCGGCAATTTGCATTGCTTCGTCGGCGTCTGGGTAAATTTTCAACAACCAATCCCGGGTCTTTAACAAGTGCTTACCGCGAGAACTTAGCACACCGTCGGTTGAATACGAATCGATAACATATCTTTCCACTTGTTTATATAAGTCTGACATTGATTGAATTATATCAGATATAGGGGCCCAGTGAGACTGTCGCTCTATTACACTCCGCTCATCTGGAGTCTCCCAAAATAAATAGCCCACACAGGGTGGGTTATTTATTTTGGAGGGCCCAGTGAGACTTGAACTCACGACACCCTGCTTAAAAGGCAGGTGC
>DAISKS010000037.1:0-5581 GCA_036820845.1 Candidatus Saccharimonadota bacterium | reverse complement strand
GAAGCATCCCATACTCGAGGGTCTTTGAATATAGCGGCATCGATACCGTAATAATTATCTCGTTTTTGTGTGTACTCTCTCCACCAGGCAGCTTTGAGGTTATTTAGTAACTCGACGCCATAAGGACCATAATCGTACATGCCCGACATACCGCCATATATTTCAGAGCCTTGATAGACAAAGCCTCTTCGCTTTGCCAAACTAACAATATCTTCCATTTCTATTTGCTTTTTATCTGCCATAATTACAGATAATTATATCATGCATCAGATTAACGGCACACTACTATACGGCAGCATGCTGATGCGCGACCATCAGACAGTCAGATATTACATCGTTGATACCGCCAATTTGCGCTAAAACTTTTAATGATTTCGTGTTTATTAATCGCATAAGTTTAATATGCTCAGTTCCAATCTCGCCCTTTGTGTTCTGTCGCAGGCCGCGCTCACCTAGGTCGTAACTATAATTCATACCAGACAACAAATCATTGCCGTCAATATCGCGTCTTAGGCTTAGTTCATAACCCGTCAATACCGAATATCGTAAATAAAACCAGGTCTGCACTAATTCAAAATTAATCGAATGACTATCGATACCGGCAAATACTTCGTTTAATATTTCGTACCAATCTGAGCCATCTAATTGTTCGCTGGCACTCGAGATCAATTTAATGACTTGGTACGCGAATTGCATACGGTCATAATTGGCTAATATATTTTTGTAAAAATGACTAATCCTTGTGGAGGTTACAATACCCAAATCCGACTTACCTTCCGCGACTACTAAGTCACAGACTGCAAATAACTCAATTCCGCCCGCCATTTTGCTTTTTTCACGTCTGACACCTTTGGCAATCGCACTCAATTTACCATTGGGTGTTAAAAATTGAATTACCCTATCAGCCTCGCCAAAGTTAGTCCTTTTCAATACTATAGCTTGTGTCTTTATGGTCTTCATTTCAATACACTTTTTAGAGCAGTTAGGATGTCGCTCGGTATCATGGTTGCTTTGTTCAACAACTTAACAACGCCATATGATTCAAGATCTGGTATCTTCATATCATCCGCTAAATTAGTACACATAATAATCGGGATATTACCAGTATCACTATAAGACTGCAGTTCATGTAGTAAAGTAAAGGCCGATGCACCAGTTAATAAAACATCTAAAATCACTACATCAGGTCTGAGGCTGTCAAATAAATCGATAGCAACATAGCCGTTGGTACAATGACTGACCTGGTATTTGCTACTTAACAACCTAGAGTAATTTTCGGCCAACCAGATATCGTCTTCGATAATCAATACTCTAGGCTTTTTCATAACAGATTCAGTTGACGAGATGCGTGTAAATCTACGTAGAAAGTTGTACCGTTTCGATGTCGGACGCAACCGATTTTGCCATTCATAAACTCGGCGAATTGGCTGACAATAAACAATCCGAGTCCACTACTTTGTGGTCGAGCATTTAATTGATTGGCACCATTAAGTCCGCTTCTGACTTCATGTGTCAGACCCTTTGTTAATGAAGGCCCGTAATCACGCACGCCGAGACGAATCATATTACCACGAGCATGGATCTTTATCTCGATTGGTAAGTCAGAGTCGGTATAGTGTAGCGCATTATCGCTAAAATTAGTCAGTATCCTACGTAATAAGTCTCTGTTTGCAACCATTAATAACGGGCTCTTTCGATTCAGTAAATATAGCTTGCGCCCGTATGCTTGATAAAGTGGTTGCATTTCTTTGACTATGTCTTCGCAAACCTGATAAGGATTAATCGGCTCGAGTTTAAACATCGCTCCTGCCAGGTTTGCGGATCGGGTTAGATCACTAGTTAATCGTAAAGCTTTCTCACTAGTCAAACTAATTTGCTGTAATATACGCGCCCGATCGTAATTGCTAATTTCCTCACTTTCCAATGTCATCGATAACTGCCTGATCAAAGCTAGTGGGGACTTCATCTCGTGCGCTGCAGCGACAACGGACGGCAAACCGCCTAATAGCCGACTATCGTCTAGAAATCCGTGCTCCCCTCGCGCTGCACTCATATGTTAAATATTGTAACATAATGTAACTAGTATGTTGTTTTGTTGAGCCTACTTGTTGATATGAATCGATGCTATTATGTTGTCAAAATCTTTGCTATCAATGAAGGTTGAAGCGTCTGTCCTTATTATCAAGGTCTTGTCGCGAATCTTGAATATAGCTGCAGCACCTCGAAAGTCCTTCGAGAACAGACCGTCCAACCTGGTACCGTTATTACTATTTACACTTAAGCTACTTACCTTTAAATCGCCTTTTTTAACTAGGCCGGAATAACTATCGATTACCTTATCGTAGTCCCTCTCCTCTATCGAAACCCTTAATGCATAATGTTGTGTCGCACTAACCGACAAAACGGTGCCGGGATTTAGATATGCCTCAAAGTTGCCACCCCGCGACGCATCTTTGGCAACATATACACTCCAAGTTTTAGGATAACTGAACGTCACTAACCCGTAATCTTCAGGACCGACAAATTCACGATTAGGTAATTTCTCGGCAATTCTAAAGGCCGCCTCACGTTTGTCGCCTTCCTCTTTTTTAGCCTCGATTACAGCATCGTTAATCTTGCCGTCAACATTGTTCTTTTGATCACTGTAGTTTATATAAAGCCAAACTGACAGCGATATCAATCCAACCGACAATACAGCCAAACACACAGTCGCTATTAACCAACCATTTGCCGAACCTCGGCTATAAGTGCTTCTCATTTTCATCATAATGTCATTATACTTGTGCTTTTTTAGACTGTAAAGGACTGAATACATATAAATTACATGGCTCAATCGTTTTACTCGCCTTTAATGCGTCGAACTTACTACCAAGAGTGACGACGTTGATAGGCCGATCTAGTTTATTTGTCTGATTCTGTAGCCATCGCGCGAGCCTCTTTGTATCCTTAGATGTAGTGAAGACATAAACAACAGTGGTGTCTTTTGGTAATTTATTAGCCCAAAAATTCGACAGCTTTGTTTCGACTCTGGAATTACCCGTCGATAATAAACGTGATATTAAAAATAATACTGGATTAATCTCCCAACCAACTGCTCTCGCTCCCAATTTTGTGGCGTAGCGCAAGACCACTCCATCACCGCTACCTAGGTCAACTAATTTATCTTTAGCTGATAAGCAGTATAAATCAACAAATGCAGTTTTTGCGAACGACTTTTTTGTAGGCACATAAGGTGCCCCGACAATCACCACCAAGCCGAAACAGACGACCCAAGTAAATATAACCAACCATAGCCAGATCATCACGCTTCTGTATCGAATCGCTGCTTGATAACATTAATTTCGTTTTTGTATCCGTTCAAATCAGACTCAATTTCACTAGCTTGCGCTTCGGCTAGTTTATATTTTTCCATAGCCGCCTCAATCGAGAAGTCGTCACTATCGAACCAAGCTAACATCTGGTTAAGTTCTTCTATTTTTTGTTGAATCGTCTTATTTGTTGATGACATTTTTTACCTCTGCTTCTAGTATAACTTTATTAGTTTCAATCTCAACTAGCGAACCAAGCTCCACGCTACCTCTAATTATGGCATATCCCCTATTAAGAATCGTCTGCGGATTTAATTGATTCAGAGTTTGGCGAACTATATGCAACCTAGCCGTTTGGTTATCAATAAATCGACTCATGCCGTCAGTCATATCAACCACAATACTACGCACAATACTTAGGTCCTTTTCAATGCGGTAATTAATCCGAGGAATAACTGACTGTACTTTTTGGTAGTTTAGTCTTACTAGTTCTATACGACTTGGTGAAATTAGTTGGGCTGCATGACTTGGCGTCGAAGCACGTACATCCGCTGCTAAATCGGCCAATGTCTCGTCAACTTCGTGACCGACACCGACGACTGTTGGTATGCGGCTAGCTGCAATGGCTCGAACCAACGGCTCATCGTTGAACGCCGATAAATCATCAGCGCTACCACCGCCCCTAGTTATGACAATTAATTCTGGCGTCACCTCTAGCTGATTGAAGTAATTTATAGCTCTGATGATTTGATCTGGCGCGCTAGCACCTTGGACTTGTACGTTAGCAACATCAATTTTGATACCACACCACCTATCGTCTAGTATTTTTATGAAATCAGTATATCCAGCCGCTTGAACACTGCTTATTACCCCGATATGGGTTGGTATTTCGGGGATAAGTCTTTTACGTTCAGGTGCAAATAAACCTTCTTTGTCCAATTTAGCTTTGAGTATATCGTAGCTTTTTTTAATTGCCCCCTCTCCACTGGGGCGAATCGATTTGATAGTTAGACTAAATTTACCCCACTGAGTCAGCTTCGGCGTCGCACTAACCACCACCTTCATGCCATCCTCAATTGGCAATCTAAGCTGCCACACTGTCATAAAACAATTAATGCTGCCGTCAGCATCCTTCAGGTCAAAGAATACGTACTTACCCTGATTGACCTTAAATGAAGCAACTTCACCCTCGATTACGACCGCAGGATACGCGTAATCTAGAGTTTGATTTAGAACAGCGATAAAATCGCTGACGCTATACGTGATTTGATTTGTCGATTCTGCCATTTTTGTTGATAGTTGATTGATAAAATACATAGCCAAATATTATAGTGCCGGCAAATAATGTTACTCTCGCCAGTAAAGTGCCGGCAATCGCCTTATCAGCCGACACACCGGCTGACGCCAGGAATGTAATCATGATGGCTTCGTATATGCCCGAGCCGCCCGGAGTAGCCGCAAATATAGCGATAAATGACGAGATACCATATGCCACAAATAAAGTCGCTGGGTTTACAAAAAACCCTAAGGCCAGGAATGTGATAAATATTAAAGCTACATCGAGACCATTAGCCAATGTAGCCCATAAAAATGGTTTGATGATAATTTTCTTCTCTTGCTTTATTTCAACGTAATCTTGATGAAGCTCGCTAATAAACTTATCGACATCATGTTTCTTAATGAGGGATCGTCTCCGACCAAATGTTATGAACTTTGTGATTCGGTTAATCTGCCTCGTCAACCAACCTGACACATTAACCATGCGCTTATAGTCATTTAATAAGTAGATTAAGATAGCCATCGAAATTATCGTCGCTAGAATGAAGAACGCACTGATTATAAATGTTACCCGACTAAAGCCCTGGTCAAATGTTAGAAATAAGACAGACACAAATATCAAACACACAAAACTAATAAACATCGTCACAAACCTGATTATCTGCGCCATCGTAGCTCTGCCCGCTCCAACGCCATGTGGGCTGAGTGTCCAACCTAAATATGAAAAACCGGCAATACTTGGCACCGGGATAATATGATTTACAAAGTTTAATTCCAAAGCGATTCTGGCCATTTTGACACGTGGCATTGAGCGCAAATTACCCTTGGAATGTAAATAAGAAAACATAACTTGACCAACAGCATAATAACTCAGAAACTGCATTGGAAATATAAGGATAAAAAATATCCAGTTTACCCCACCAACTAAATGCCAGGCTTGAGCAATTTGGTGACGGCTCATATAAACCACCACTACCAATAAAATAGCGGTGATA
>DAISKS010000036.1:3473-5672 GCA_036820845.1 Candidatus Saccharimonadota bacterium | reverse complement strand
AATAATCATAGCTGAATCTTTTTGATTGTGTCGTTAAGTCTTTTACTGCAGGTTTCATCGTCAGTATACTGCCAGTCGTCTTTGTCTAAAGCTTGATTAAGATATTTAAAACCCTCTTCGTCGAGTGGGGTGTAGCCATGACTATTTACCAAGTCGTACAAATACTTGCCTCCATCGTCGTGACCGTCATCCTCACTTATTAGTTCATACTCTATGTATGCAACGGAGTCTGATTTTACGAGCGATACCATCACTTTTCCGTCAGTGAAGTTATAAGTTTCTCGTAAGGCTATATAGCTATCATTAGACAGATGTGAGAACATCTTAATTAGCCCATTAAGTTCTACATTATCAATAGGTTGTGATATTTCGGTGCGATCACTGGCATGTAGGCCGCCAATCTTTAGGACTATTTCAGATTTATCATTAGTTTTCCTGATTCGTAGATCGTACTGATTATCGCCAAGCTTAAAGAAGCTCATGAACGAAACTCGCACCGTGTGCGAATCTAGGCGGTAGGTTTCGTCAAATAGTTTATGTGCTTTATCAAAATCTTCAACTGGGATTGATACTCTAAGCTCGTACTCTATCTGCTTGCTCATTTAATTTATCTCCTGGATTATATTTCTATTTTACACCGTTATCTATATATGTAGCAAAGTTTGCAATCTGATATCATTAATGCATGGATGCATTGTTATTACCGGGCAATAGTAAGCATAATGAGGCTTGGGTGCATCAACTATCACTAGAATTGTCAGGATGTTTTAATAATTTAGCGGTTCACCACTATAAACATTGGGCTAAAGATAACATGATGATTGATATCGACGGCGAGATAACCGATGCGGTGAACGAAGTTTCTGGCTCGCGCGACTATGCGATTGTTGCTAAATCAATAGGTTGCGTATTAACGGCCAAGGCTGTGAGTGAACGTAAATTATCGCCGAGCTTTTGTGTGTTTCTCGGACTACCACTAGGATTGATCAAAAGAAACGTCCCACATATGTCGATGTGGCTACGAGTCGTCAGTACCAATATTATCGTTATACAGAACGAGGAAGATCCAGCTGGTTCGTACGAGGCAGTTCAGGCATATATCGATAGCTTAGGAATATCAAATATTAAATTAGTTAAAGCTGCCGGCGCAACGCACAGCTATAATGATTTTGGTTTAATATCGACAGTCATCAATGACATGCAGAGTATCTAAACTCTTCCGTATCTGTTAAAATAGATGCAAGGAGTGCTTTATGACTATAAACCAGGTTGAGTTGAGTTATCAGGAGTTGCCTTTTTTGTCAGGGCAACAAATTGCTAATCACTATAAACTGTATCAGGGTTATGTCGGTAAGGTTAATGAAATACGCGAGACCTACTCGGGAATTGATAACTACGATACTGCCAACGCAACGTATAGTCAGATTCGAGAATTAAAGCTCGAGGAAGGTTTTGCGCTTAACGGCGTTAATTTACATGAACTGTATTTTTCGAATATTGAAGGCGACGGAAACTTAAATGATAAAACTCAACAACTAATTAGCAACAGCTTCGGTTCAGTTGAGTCATGGCAAAGCCAGTTCCTGGCACTCGGTCTGTCATCGAGGGGCTGGGTGGTTATGGCGCTCGATAGCGACGGCATATTACGCAATTATATCTGTGACTGGCATAGTCAAGGTGGTGTATGGGGTTCACAACCTATTCTTGTCTTAGACGTTTACGAACATGCTTACTTCACTGATTACGGGACTGATCGAAAGTCTTATATTGAGTCTTTTATTAAACATATTAACTGGGGAGTTGTCGAAAGTAGGTTGGGTACCGACTATCAAGGTCAATGAGCGAACGTTTAGACACAAACTTGGCAACGGAACTACTTCATTCTAAATACAACGCTTGGTTAGATGATATGTCGAAACGTGATGGTGCCGAACTGGTGTCATTTGAACTTGATGTTGATAAATACCCCGAACAGGACTTTAGGGTTACAAAAGTAGAGGCAGAGGATCCTTATAAAAATATACCTGACGCGATTTATTACCAGGGATTTCGTTTGCGCTGGATGAGGTCCATGGGTGCAATCGCTTATAATCAGCTACTGCATCAACTAAAGACTCAGCCAACTTCCAGTGACGATAGCCGCCCATTATTAAGTAGACTACAACAAGACCGATCAGAAGGTAAAAATACGATGATAGT
>DAISKS010000036.1:0-3373 GCA_036820845.1 Candidatus Saccharimonadota bacterium | reverse complement strand
CTAACCGGTCGACAAATAGTTCCCGTTAGGTCTGATATTGGTAGTGTCGATAGGTATGACATACCAGATATTGACCCATCATCAGTTGGATTAGTCAGGTTGTTTGACAATGTGCTGGGAGCTACAATTATTCGCTCTCCTATAGATGGCAAGATAAAGATGGAGATTGGTGAATTGATAGATATAAAAGATAGACTAAAAACTAATTCACCCGAAGAGTTAGTGGACCAGATTTACCTACCCGTCGCCGAATCGGTCGAGAGAATTACGGGTGTTGAAACTACCTATCAAAAGCTTGGGAGGGTGGCAGTTGGTCAAGGCTAGGCGAATACGGTATGATAATTGAAATCACTGTAAAACCCAATAGCAAGAAGGGCCCACTGGTTCAGCCGGCTCTAGACGGAGCTTTATTGGTTTATGTTCGAGAGCCAGCGATTGAAGGTAAGGCCAATCAGGCGGTTCGACAATTACTAAGCGATTACTATGGAGTTTCAAAATCACGAGTCCAGATTATCGGCGGTCTAACCTCACGGATTAAGAGATACGACATAGATACTGATAATTGAACTTGAATAGTTAATGCTAATTAGGTATGATAAGTATGATTATTCATATTATATAGATTTGGAGTGGAAATGATAAAAAAGATAAAGAAAAAACTGCCGAACGAATCCTTTATAGAAAAATGGGCACCTGTTTTCGTTTTAAGTCTAGCGTTGGCGATTATATTAATTGACGCCACGTTATTAAATGTGTCGCTAGCCACACTAGTTAGAGATTTAAATACTGACATTCAGAGTTTGCAGTGGGTCATCACGACCTACTCACTGACAATCGCTGCATTAACGATTACGGGCGGTCGTTTAGGTGATATATTTGGACGCAAAAAGATGTTTATCGCTGGTGCAGTATTATTCGCGATAGGTTCCTTTATCGCCTCGATAAGCACGAATATTTCAATGATGATAATCGGCGAATCTATTATTGAAGGAATTGGCGCGGCGCTAATGATGCCAGCCACCGCCTCACTATTAGTATCGAAATATCAAGGCCGTGACCGCGGAATTGCCTTTGGTATATGGGGTGGTGTAGCGGCTGCATCAACCGCGATCGGTCCGCTGTTAGGCGGTTGGTTGACGACAAATTATAGCTGGCGCTGGGGATTCAGGATTAACGTTTTTGTAGCGGCTGCACTTATTTTGGGCTCGTTCATTATCAAAGAATATCGTGAAAACTTGAAAAAACCATCACTAGATATAGTTGGCGTGCTACTATCATCGACTGGTTTATTGTCTTTGGTTTATGGCATTATCGAAGCTTCGACTTACGGCTGGTGGAAAGCCAAGCAGGCATTTTCGATTTTTGGTCAACATTATGATTTATGGGGTTATTCAATAACACCGTTTGCTATAGGTTTGGGTGTGGCTATTCTGACAGCCTTTATGTTATGGGAAAGAAGAGTTGAGAATCGGGGCGGTACGCCATTAGTGTCGCTACATTTATTCAGTAATAAAGGTTATATATCGAGTGTAGCTACAACCTCTATATTCGCCTTGGGCCAGGCTGGTTTGGTATTTTCAATACCTGTGTTCCTGCAAGCAGTTAAAGGTGCAAGTGCCTTTGATACCGGTCTAGCGATGATACCTATGTCGATCACGGCTTTGATTATTGCGCCAATTGGAGGTTTTCTATCGCACAAAGTACCACCGAAAAGATTGGTCCAGGCTGGCCTAACCGCCTTCCTAGTTGGATACTCGATTGTTTACTTTACACTTAATCCGGATACTGTGGCTGCTGATTTCGCCTTACCTTTTGCAATTATGGGACTTGGTATGGGTCTGATGATGGCTTCGATTAGCAATATGGCATTATCGGCGGTTTCAACCGAGCAAGCGGGCGAAGCGTCGGGCGTTAACAATACTATGCGTCAGATTGGTGGCAGCTTGGGCACGGCTATTATAGGTGCAGTTATGCTAACCGCCATATCAACTAACCTTACTAATGGCATAAATGACAGTAAAGTTATTCCAGCCCAGGTGAAACCGGCTATCGTAAAAGCTGTATCATCACAAACTTCAAATGTTGAATTTGGTGGAGGCGCCAAGGTTTCAAAGTCGGTGCCGGGTCCTGTCGCTGAAGAAATAGTCAAAATCAGTCATAAGGCGATAACTGACGCTAACAGAGAGTCACTTGGTTATGCGATTATATTTGGATCAATCGGTTTATTCTCGACTATTTGGCTACCGAGCGGATTACCGCATGAGAATAATGGTCAGTCGAAGAAGTTAGCAAAAGCTAAGGCATGAGGAGTAAGCGATATGTTTCATCAAAAACCACAAATCTGGGGCGTCACTACAGTTGGTGAGCGTGGACAAGTAGTTATACCAGTAAAGGTGCGCGAGGAAATGGGCTTAGAGAAGGGTGACCAACTAGTAGTAGTGTCAAAGGGCAAAAAGTTCATTGGTCTGGTCAAAGAGTCGGAAATCACTAATATGTTGAAGTCTTGGCTAGATGAGATTGAGGGGCTAAAGCAAAGTAATTAGTTAATTGCTAACAGATACCACGTATGTTATTATTAACAGTAACGAAATGGTAAGGGGGATGTAAGTTCATGGAAAATGCACCAGTTCATGCGGGTGGTCATAACTCTGGAAATCATAAGAAATCTAGCCTAGTCAGCAGGTCGAAGTTGTTGGTAATATCAGTGTCCGCACTACTCGTAGTAGCGATTTTAACTTTTGCTGGTCTGTTTATTTACCAGTCTTCGATGGGTGCTAGTATTGATGGTGACAAATATCAAGCAGTCTTTTTAACAAACGGCCAGGTTTACTTCGGTAAATTGCAGGCACTAAGTGGTGGTTATATGAAACTGACTGATATTTTCTACCTACAGTCCAAGAACTCTAGTTCCGAAAATAATATACAAAAGTCAGAGTCTACTTCGACAGATGTACAGTTAGTTAAGCTAGGTAACGAAATTCACGGTCCGAAGGACGAGATGATTGTCAGTAAGGATCAGATTCTATTCTTTGAAAACATCAAGAAAGACGGCAAGGTTGCCCAGTCGATTTCAGCCTACAAAGGTAACAAGTAGATTATAGGAATATCTGAAAATGGCGAAAAAGGATGATGCGAGCAAGAAAGTCCCTGCCACTAAAGCACCAAAAAGGGTGAGTTCCTCTAAGGTCGTCAAAAAGGCCGTCAAAGCCAAGAAAACTAACAAAGTTGAAAATTCATCCGAACAAGTTGCGATTGGTGTCCGTAAACTAACCGAACAAGACGCCGAGAATATGCTAGACAAGATTATCGCCACTTCAAAGGGCAAGAAATCTATCAACTCGAAATATCACATCAATTCCAAATTCTATCAAGC
>DAISKS010000035.1:3791-6435 GCA_036820845.1 Candidatus Saccharimonadota bacterium | reverse complement strand
GATAGTAATGTATAGCCGTTTTCTAGTTCGGTATCGACTATGCTAGCGGTAATTTCGTCACCGATATTCAAATTACGATAGAAACCAACTTCTCGACGTGGTACTAAACCAACACCTTGAGACCCTAAATCAACCAGCACTTCGTGCTTGCGAATCGTAAGAACCTTTCCTTCAATTGTTTCACCTTGTGTTAATTGCTTTGCACTGTCGCCAGCGGCAGCGAGCAATTCATCCATTGTTAGGCTTTTTGCCATAAGTCTAATAAGACTCCTTCCTTAATTGATATTCTTTAGGCACATTAAAATAGCACCTCTAGACTGCTCTTAATTGTACCTCATATAGAGGTGTAAGTCAAAGTCTGGAATATTTTTGTTTACGAGATGCTAGATATGAGCTGACGATAAAAGTTAGCACGAATAAGCCTAAATAGCTAACCAAGTCGATTTCAGCGCCTGTTGTTGGTAATACTACACTACCAGATGTATCGTCAGGTTCGACGGTCACGTTATTAGTTGCCGGTTTATCGGCACCAACTTCAGACTTTGGCGCCGATTCTTTTTCCGGTTTAGTTTTGGCAGTGTCTTTACTCGATTGGCTCTGTTTTGAGCTGGTCGGCTGCTTTGCCAACTGACCACCGCGCCACCTTACTAGATAGATACCTTCCACAAACGCCGCTACCAGTAGTACTCCGACAATAATAAAAGCTACGACCGAACCACCCTGATTTGTTCGCTTCGTCATTTCAATCACCTCTTTACTAAAGTAGATTATGCATTAGAATTGGTTAAAAATCAACTATGCTACACTAGGTATATGATAGTAGCAGTTGATACCGGTGGAACGAAAACTCTTATTACAAGCTTTAATAAAAAAGGTGTTATGGGCGAACAAGTTAAGTTTCCTACGCCTAAAAACACAGGTGATTATATAAAAACACTGCGCCATACATTGCGTGAAATGTTTATCGGTAAGCCGGTTGAAGCTATTGTAGTTGCTGCACCAGGCGTGATAAAAGATGGATCAACCTTTGTGTTCGGTGGCAACCTTGCTTGGCGTAATTTCAATATCAAGGCTGAACTTTCGGGCGTATTGCCTAAAGTCCCAGTGTTCGTCGAAAATGACGCCAACTTAGCGGGATTAGGGGAAACGCGCATGCTCAAGACTGTTCCGCCACAATCCCTATATGTCACTATTAGCACCGGCATCGGCACTGGTATTACAACCTATGGTCATATCAATCAGGCACTGCGCAACAGTGAGGCTGGCCATGCACTGATTGAATTCGATGGGTTGGTCCGCGAATGGGAAAGTTTCGCCTCTGGTAAAGCTATTTATGAAACATACGGCCAATATGCCCACGATATTAAAAGTAAACGTATCTGGGATCAAGTTGCTGATCGAATTAGCCGTGGCTTTCTTGCCGTTATCCCAATCCTACAACCCGACCTAATTATTATAGGTGGTAGTATAGGTACTTATTTCGATAATTACTCAAAGCACCTTCAAGACCTATTGAAAGAAAAACTGCCTAGCCACATCCCCTGTCCTAAATTTGTCCAGGCCAAATATCCAGAACTAGCCGTAATCTACGGATGCTATTATTATGCTCTCGACAGCTTCGCTGGTAAAACGTCTTAGGGCTGATTTTCCTCAGTTTGTGTTCAAGGCTGATAATGCCTTTCATTGGTCACATAGTGATCAAACTATTCACTTTGACCGCAACGAGAATAGCCCTAGTCTACTAATACATGAACTGTCACACGCTATATTAGACCACCAATCGTATCGACGCGATGTCGAGCTATTAGCTATGGAGCGCGAAGCCTGGGATAAAGCTAAGGAACTTGGTAGATTATACGGTGTAAGGATGGATGATGATTTAATTCAAGATAACCTCGATACATATCGCGACTGGCTGCACGCCCGTAGCACCTGCCCGAATTGCGAGACTATTGGCCTACAGATAAAACAGTTAGTTTTTGAATGCCCCAACTGCCACCAACTATGGCGCGTCAATGAAGCCCGCACTAGAGCGTTGCGACGCTATAAGATAGCAAACAAATAAGACCGGAAACCCGGTCTTATTTAAATCACTCCGCAAGTTAAGCTGTTATAGCTTTTTTACGACGGCTGATGCGGCCACCTTTAGCGCCAGCGATACGAGCTAGCTCAGGGTTAGCAGCAAAACCACCGGTACGGCCATTTTTACCGCCCTTAGAACCGATCTTTGCATAAAAGAACGGGTCACGCGCTAGATTCTTAGCGGCTGCTTTCTGTCCACCTGCTTTTGTTCCTGCCATTGTAATTCTCCTTCTAATTAAAAGAGTCCCCACGAATAAACGTGAAAACCCTCCTGTTTACCTCACACATGATATGTGTATGCTTTAATAGTATCATAGCTTATGCTTTTTGTCAATATTTACGTAAGCTTTTTTTATGATATTAATACTGTTGCAAATATATCGCAGGTGCTATATTATGAATATGCACCTGTTTGAATCCTAAATTTTGATTCAAATATAAACGACCAAATCTGCGAGATTGGTCGTTTTTTAGTTGGTCAGAGGTTTTAAAATAAATCTTTGGTATACTCTACTCTTCTCTCGACAAAAGTCTGATCAGTCGATACGATGTCAATTTCAAT
>DAISKS010000035.1:0-3691 GCA_036820845.1 Candidatus Saccharimonadota bacterium | reverse complement strand
TTTAGGCGCTCCTGAAACAGGTAATCGACCCCGCCTTTGCCGTTTTTCTTCTCAATCGCCAATATAACCGCTGACTTTGGTTGCCTTTCGACGGTATTATTATCGGTATCAAGTTTGTTGGCATACTCCTTGCCACGGGCGGTAAGCGTATAGCTACCTCGAGCTAGTTTCTCGACCAATTCAAGTTCGATTAGCTTATGTAAGTGAAAATTAAAGTGATCACTAGACATACCAGTTAGTTTTTGCAGTTTTGCAAAACTCACACTGGGATGAAACAGTAACTCACGCAAAATTGCTGTCTGCGCATCATGTATATTTACCTCTAAACTCATATTCCTCCTTGGATTATAACTAATACTAGCTACTAGCCCAAGCATACACACTATGTTGATAATAAAAAAGTAAAGTGGACTTCAGTAAATATATTAAATATTAACCATTCGCCAAAGTGCCTGCTGGTGCGCTGTAAAATAGCGTCCGGATAGCGTTGGTAACTCTATTAAAATAGCGGGCGTACTGTACTTCTCGCCCATCCAGTCTTCGTATTCACCTGTAATAGAATACCCCATTGTTTGTTCAGCCTGACCTATCATACTCCTGTAGCCAACAAGAGAGCCGTATAAATTACCTATAACGCTAGAGTCACCAAACTGATTCGCACCAATTAGACTACCTTGCGCGTGGAATGACACTTCTAGCCTAGGCCTCAAGCTAGTAGTTAAATCCGCTAAAGCCTTCGCTTCAGGCTCAGATAGAGCGCTACTTCCACCACCACCCACCAAGATACCGGATGAAGTATCTATATTAGCCTTCCAATTAGCTGCAGGAAAATTCCGATCTAAATTTACGTTATGGGCATTGTTGCGCGTGTAACTGGCTAGTCCGTCAGGATTAATTTCTGGTACCACCACTATCTGTTTATTGGCGGGTATCTTATAGGCATTTCCATCCAAGTAATTCACCCAGTCCTTCATGATATAGCTCCCGCTTCGCTCGTTGCCATGAATGCCTCCTGTAAATAATACTGTGGTCGCGCCCGTTCCATAATAATAGGCGTAGATAGGTCGACCTCGAACCGAAGAGCCTATCACCTTGGTCGTCCGACGACAAGTTGTCCTGGTTTGGAAACTCCAAGGACGATTCTGGACTGTTCCATAAACGCTTTTTAGCCCCGCAGCAATTGATATATTAATAACTGTGCAAGGCATTGCACCCGTATAGGAGACTTTTATTTGTTGCTTGGTGGCACTAATGGAAGCTGCCACGCCACTGACTGACACAAGTTTGGTAACATTACTAGAAACTGGCTGATCTAAGTCAATCGTGATAGTTTGCGCTAACGGTAAACCATAACTACCAACACTGACATTACTAACGGTTGGTCCACCTGATGTTTTAAATCTAGCGACGTATGGCTGACCCAGGGTACTGCCATCGACGGCAATAACATCATCGAGTCTTAGTTCAAAATTAGCTTCCCTATCCAACGGCTTGGCTAAGGTTATTTTTAGCGTGTCGCCTTTAGTGGTGTTCGTGATAGCTACAGTGGTATTGTCGTCGGTTTTAGTTAGCGATACCTTCTGGTCTTCAATTGGTCTATCAAATTTGAAATTAAAGCTTGTTGGCGAGTCATATATAACCTGCTGGTTAACGATAGCCGCTTGAACTATGTTGGTAGCCTGTAGAGTATGGACAGTTTTTGTCGCCACTGTCTCGGGTTCACCGCCATTGAAACTCCTGGTAATTTTAATCGGGTAATCTTTGTCTTGAGCCAAATTTAGACTCTTCATATCACAGCTGATAGCTGAGTCGATTTTCACACATTTCGATATCTTTTGGTCGGCATGAATTAGATAGTCGTTCAAACCATCAGTGTCACTAAGTTTAATCTGGAGTGGCCGAATAGTTGAAACTGGTCCAGACAGTAGCTGAACACTAGCCTTAGGTGGCTCAGGAACATCAATTTTAAATGTTTTACTAGCTAATAGACCGCTATCTGGTGCTATGGACAACTCGGCACTACCTGGTTTTAGCAACTTAGTCGGACGGAAGCAGGTTTTAAATGAAAATAAAGTGGTATCAGATACTTTGAATAAATCTGTATGTCGGATAGCAAAACCCTTGTCGGCAGCCGGTGACTTATAGGATTCAGGTAAAAATAATATCTGTTTAGTGCAAGTCTCGTGCGAAGAGTAGCTAAGTTGCACGGTTTTCTTAGATAAATACGTAACCATGCATAAAATCAGAAACACGAATAACATACCCCATAATATATTTCTATATATATGGTGTTTTGCTAATTTTTGAGCACTAGTGGTGGTTGTTTGTTTTTGTGGAAACATAATTCCGAGAATTATTATACACCATTACAAAACAAAAACCCTCCTATTCGGAGGGTTATTTGTATAATTCGGCACCGTGCTAGTTTCCCACTTGCGCAGTATAATCGCCGCTACTGGGCTTGACTTCTGTGTTCGGAATGAGAACAGGTATTTCCCCAGCGCCATGGGCACCGAAGTAAGGTTTAGGACGCTTTGCGCTGATATCATTCATCAGTGGGTCCAAACCTTGCTTCGATGTCTATGAATCGGCACGGTTTGATGTAAATTTTTAAAATTGACAATCGGTGATTAACACCAAATACTAGTTAAGTCTACCCTATCACCTCTGTTAATGCAAGCATTAACGTTAGTGATAAGGACATAAAAAGGCGATGGGACTATTAGTACACTTTGGCTGCACATGTTACCATGCTTCGACCTTGTGCCTATCAAACTGATATTCTTTCAGTGTCCTCATAGGGAAATCTTATCTTGAAGTTAGTTTCGCGCTTAATATGCTTTCAGCGCTTATCTATTCCGAACGTAGCTACTCGACAATGCAGCAGGTGGCCACAATCGATACACCAGAGGTTCGTCCGCCCCGGTCCTCTCGTACTAGGGGTAGATCTTCTCAAATTTCCTAACGTCCGTACCGGATATAAACCGAACTGTCTCACGACGTTCTGAACCCAGCTCGCGTACCATTTTAATCGGCGAACAGCCGAACCCTTGGAAGGTACTCCCCCTCCAGGATATGATGAGCCGACATCGAGGTGCCAAACAGCGCCGTCTATGTGAACTATTGGGCGCTATAAGCCTGTTATCCCCAGGGTAACTTTTATCCGTTTGCGCTGTCGATCCCACGTTCATAGTACATAAATGTACAATACAGCGGGTCACTTGCTCCTACTTTCGTATCTGCTTGGAATGTACTCCTCACAGTCAAGCTGGCTTATGCGCATACACTATCACTTCGATTTCCATCCGAAGTTAGCCAACCTTTGAACGCCTCCGCTACTCTTTAGGAGGCAACCGCCCCAGTTAAACTACCCACCATACACGGTCCTCATACCGGATAACGGTACAAGTGAGATCAAGATCACAACAAGGGTGGTATTTCACATTGCGCCTCCACGAACACTAGCGTATCCGCTTCAAAGGCTCCCACCTATTCTACACATGTTGTAACCCGGATCAATGTAAAGCTGTAGTAAAGCTCCATGGGGTCTTCTCGTCCTGGTACGGACAGACGGCATCTTTACCGTCAATGCACTTTCACCGAGTCCTTCGCTGAGACAGTGCCCACATGATTACTCCATTCGTGCGGGTCAGAACTTACCTGACAAGGAATTTCGCTACCTTAGGACGGT
>DAISKS010000034.1:0-6732 GCA_036820845.1 Candidatus Saccharimonadota bacterium | reverse complement strand
AAAACTACATCAATTAGTACTACACAAGGCCCTGGTATAAAAGTCGAGAATATTGTAAACTAAGTCTTAATTACAAATAGCGAGGGTTGCGATGCCGGATAGGGAACAGGATCTTGGGGTGGGCATTCAACAAGAAAAAAAATGGTCTTTGATTGACCAAAATAAACCACCAGAGGCTAAGATTGTACATGACCGAGAAAAGCTAATCAGTGCCGTTGAGGCGCTACGCTGCCTAGACTCTACAATAGTTCTTACATCTGGTACTTTCGATATTCTGCATATAGGCCACGCAAAATACTTAGAAGTCGCCAAGTCTTTTGGCGATTTTCTAATTGTCGGTGTTGATAGCGACGAAAAAGTCCGTGAACGCAAAGGAGCAGACAGGCCAGTCGTACCTGAAGAAGAAAGAATCGCTATGTTGGCGCACCTGCAGTCGGTGAACGCCATCACGGTAAAGCAGAACGACGAAGAACGTTGGGAGCTGATTAAGAGCATACGGCCAGACACCTTGATAGTCACCCAAGAGACTTACAAAGAAGAAACTCTGCGCGAACTTCATGAATATTGCGGTCAGGTAGTCTGCCTAGAACCACAAGCAACAACGTCCACTACCGCTAAGATACGACTATTACAGGTCAAAGACCGTGCTAGGATTATGGAAACTATCAACGACACTCTCGAAGCGCACGAAAGAGACAGCCGAGACCGAGATACAAAGCTACGGCAAAAACTAGGCGAGATTGTTGTAGGCGGAATGGTATTAGGAAAACCCGATAATGAACCAACGTCCGAAAGTTAGCAACGAACTATTTGCCGGCTATATACCAGTTATTCACGATGGCTATGTGCGAGCACTAGATAGACATCCAGCAGCGACAGTAGGAGTGTTTAATAACGAAATTTTAAGTGACTTCGACTATCTTCGAAAAGATATTCGCGCATTAACACCAGAAGCGGCCGAACAAGCTATATCAGGCCTGGGTCGCACGACAATTATTATGGGTAGAGCCGCATTAAACGAGGTACTTAGATCGTCCAGTGTCGTTATGCCCGATGACGATATAGCGCGATCTATCAAACAGCAGTATCCTGACGCAGACATAGCCTTAGAGCCAATTTTCCTACGCTGGGACCGCGACAATACACACGAAACGTCTGCAGTCATACCAAATCGAGTGGTGACTATGGAAAGTGACGACCCAATCATTCAGACAATCAATCGCGAAAAGAGATTAAGCACCAACTGGTGGAGACGGCTCGGTTCGCTAGTAGTAGACGCTAATGGAGACGTAATTATATCTGGTCACAATTCGCCAATACCTTCTGAATACTCTTCAACCATGGAGAGTGACCCACGCATAACCGCCCGACGTGGCAAATCGATAGACTGCTCCATCGACCTACACGCCGAAATGGACGTCATTACTGACGCTTGTCGACAGGGGATCAAGTTAGAAGGGTTGGAGATGTATGTTTCAACCTTCCCATGCCCAACATGCGCCAAGCTAATCGGACGTAGTGGTATTAAAAGCGTCTATTTCATGGAAGGTTATGCCATGCTTGACGGCCAAAGGATACTCCAGGACTATGGTGTAGAAATAGTTAAAGTAGAGACTGGACTAGAGCCAGAGGATCAAAGAGTCCTAAAACCTTATCCTACCAAATCTTGAAACGAACTTTTTTATCAACTTCTTCGTCAGCGGTATGTGGGCGAGGAACTATTATATGCGCATGAACATGGTTTACGGTTGCGCCGTTCTGAGTTATATCACCAAAGCGCATACATAAACCACCAGATTTTATCTCTAGCTCGCGCTCAGCCCAAACAGCGTGATCTTGCAGTTCATCGAAAGCGCCGGGGCGCAAGTCGGCAATACTTTCAGCGTGATAAGTTGCAATAGCTAATAGGTGGTCTGTGGTGTTTTTGTATGGCCAATGGTTTCTACCCAGAATCCATAAAGCACCTTTGCGCAATACCTCAACCTTAGATAGCCTTTCGAGGTTTTCAGGGCAAAACGGACACTCTCCTGACTCTTCGATTGCCTGCATAACCTCAAGTTGTTCCGCAACTCTAGCTTTACTTAAATCAACAAAACTAACTGGTGGTATTTCGGTCATCGATTTACTCTTTCGTACGTTACAAAACTATAGGGATATTTATTATCGGCATCAGCGGAAAAATCTTGTTTATCGGCAATTCGCCAATCTGTTAACGGAATTTCAGGGAAGTATGTGTCGGCACCTGAAATACTTGCTTCCACTTCGGTGGCAAAGATACGGTCAATGTCGGCCATAGCCTGACGATAAATCTCACCACCGCCCACAACAAATACGTCATCATAACCTTTACCTTCGGCAATTCTATACGCCTCTTCAAGCGAACTAGCCATGTCGGTCACTCCAGCAACTTCACATTCACCGGCTCGGCTACATACAATAGTTTCACGCCCAGGCAACAATACACCGATTGACTCTAGTGTTTTGCGACCCATTATTAGTGGGTAGCCCATAGTAGTATCGCGAAAATGACGCATATCTGACTTCATCTCGCCGGGTCGCCACAATAAATCACCCTTAGCACCGATGGCGTGTTCGCGATCATAGGCGACTATTATGTTCCTCATACAGAAAGGTCTCCCATCCTCATAGGTGGATGTGCTTCATAATCCTGAATCTGGAAATGCTCGACTCGGAAGTCTTCTAAGTTTTTGACTGATGGATCGATAACCAGGCGAGGGAAAGCAAATGGCTCACGTTTCAGTAATTCATCAACCGCCTTAACTTCAGGCCCATAGATATGCGCATTCGATAACTGCATGACAAGTTCTTTTGGTTTATAGCCCGTAACCTGACCCACCATCATTAGTAGAGCTGCGTAATGAGCTAGATTAAATGGCAAGCCAACTGGTACGTCGGCACTGCGCTGCCACTGCAAAAGCGATATTTCACCCTTATGAACGTCAACGTTGAAATGCTGCATGCCATGACACGGTACAATGATAACCTTCTGTTCATGGCCTGGTGCACGGGTGATATATTGTGGAATAAAAGGAGTAACGATATGGGTTCTAAGCTCTGGTCGATCCTTAATTTGCTCAATCAAGGCTTTATATTGATTAAATGGTTCACCTTCGGCTGTAGGGAAGTCATGAAAGGCTGCGCCATAAGAACCCGGACCTAAATCACCAACTTCTAGTCCGCGTTTAGCGGCTTTGCGTTCAGCCTCGGGACCAACAGTCCAAGGTTTCCAAAAAACAGTACAGCCAAACTCTTCTAGTTGTTCTTGCGTCCTGGCGCCATTGATAAAACCTAGAATCTCACCAAGCGCCTGTCTGAGGTTGCTTGATATTGGACGTAACCCGGTGTCAGATTCGTAGTTTTCAATATTTTCTTGTTTTGCAGCGACAGTTAAATCACGTTCAGTAATAATCGGGAAGCCATTTGATAGGTCAAAACGCATCGTATGACCAAGTAATTCCATCGATGGGTCATCCATACCAGACAGTGCAGCATTGCCAGTCGATCGGATTAAGCGCAGTAGGTCAGAGTACTGCCTGTCGGGTTTACGTTCAGTATCATATTCAAACGGTCCCACCCATTCAGGATTATTCGTACTCATATATACCTCTCTTTTGATAATAATTATACAGGTTGGGCACATTAATTACCTCTGTTTTATTGACAACAAATGCAATAATATTGCTTTTAATGGCGTTTAGTGTTATAATATAGTTATGAGTACAAGCCTTGAAAGAATGACACTAGTCGCCAAAGACCTATTTACAGATGTACTAGGTGAACCTTTCTGTCCTGAATGCGACCCACAAGGTAGACAGCATACGTTGGGTCGACTTGCTATTGCCACCTTCTTAAAAGGCAAAAACCTAGAAGTTGAAAACGCAGAATATTTCCATTACCGACCTTCTTGGGCGGCAGAAACTGAGGTTTATGCGCTCAGTCGTGAAATAGATGATTTAACAGTGCCGGCCAACGCCCTACACATCCAAAGCCGCACGGATAGCAGTTACTTGGACGTTAGTCAGTTTATCGACTTATCACACGGTGTTAGTGTCACACTGGCAGCAAATCACGAATCAACTAGGTTTGACCACCTAGAAGAAATGGGTGACCGCTTGGTCATTGCACGCCGGACGATAGCCCGGGCCGCTTTTGAGGCATTCAACTACGCAGTGCCGACGGTTTGACAATATACCTCATCTCTGGTAGAATGCTTATCAGACATCACCAAAGACAGTAGCCGTGGCAACACTTAATCTGCTACCCAGGAATGTAATCTTACATTTTATTTTGAAAGTCTTTGGCAGTGTGGTTACAAGGACTTTTTCTTTTGCCACAGCTGTCTGGAACATTTACAATTTGGTCGAATCAAATTTTAACAACCATAAGGAGATTTTTATGGCAATTTCACGCGATAAAAAGAATACTTTGGTTGCAGAATTAAGTGAATTATTCGCTAGTGCAAAAGGCTCAGTTGGTGCCGCTTATGTCGGCCTATCTGTCGCTGATCTTCAAGAACTGCGCGCTATGGCTCGCGAAAATAACGTCGTCATCAAGGTAGCAAAAAACCGTCTAGTACGGGTCGCTTTGACATCTAATGACAAGTTTAAAAATGCCGATACCGGTTTGTTAACCGGTCAATTGGTTTACGCATTTTCAAACGAAGACGAAGTAGCGCCAGCGCAGGTTTTGGCTAAATTTGCCAAAGCTCACCCTGACCTAAAACTAGTAGTCGGTTTTGACGATACTGGTGCTGTGCTTGACACGGCCACCGTCACCGCTCTTGCTGCACTACCAACCAAAGATCAATTACGTGGTCAATTGGTCAGTGTTTTGGCTGCACCACTATCAGGTTTCCTTGGCGTCGCCAACGGAGCCCAACGTGGCTTTGCTCAGGTTTTGGCACAGCGTGCTGAATCACTTTAATTTTGTAACTATTTAACTAATACTAAGGAGAAATATCATGGCTGAAGAAATCAAGCTATCTGCTGCTCAAAGCAAAATCGTTGATGAACTCAACAAACTATCGGCTCTAGAACTGAGTCAAGTTGTAAAGCACCTAGAAAACGAGTGGGGCGTAAGTGCTGCCGCTCCTGCTGTTGCCGTTGCTGCTCCAGCTGCCGGCGAAGCCGCTGCTGCTGACGAAGGTAAGAGCGAATTTACTGTTAAACTAGCTGACGCTGGTGCTCAGAAAGTCGCTGTTATCAAGGCCGTTAAGGAAATTACCGGACTTGGTCTAGGTGAGGCTAAGGCTATCGTCGATGACGCACCTTCAACTGTTAAGGAAAAGGCTAACAAAGAAGACGCAGAAAACGCCAAGAAACTTCTAGAAGAAGCTGGCGCAACTGTTGAACTAGTATAATTCATTAGATTCGATCATTTGTGAAAACTTAAAATACCGCTCTAAATAGGGCGGTATTTTATATATCAAAATCACAACAGTTTTGATTCTACCTCATAAAACCGTGTGGAAAAAGGCTGTCATATTGACAATAGATTGACAAATTGGTATATATAAATATAGTATTCACCAAAAATAGACAAAGGAAATTGCGAGTAACCATATGTCTGAATTACCAGAGAAACAAATTAAACGCTTACACGCGTTATTACAAGAAGCCGAGACCAACTTGGCCGCTGCTAAAGAATTATTAATCAGTATTACCGGTGACGACGGTGCATCGATTACGCCTAAATCGTCAAACCCAGAGGACGCCAAGGGTAAGGTTGTCGAAGGTGTCTTTGATGGCCAGAAAATGGCAGGTCCAGACGGCAAAGAGTACCCAGTACCAGCAAATTACGCCAGTAAATCGAAGTTGGTTGAAGGTGATATCCTAAAACTTACTATCACCGACGATGGTGGCTTTGTTTACAAACAAATTGGCCCAATCGAACGCCGTCAAATTATCGGAACACTAGTCCAACACGACGGCCAGTACTTTGTTGAAGCCAATGGTCACGAATACCGTATTCTGTTAGCCAGCGTAACTTACTTCCGTATCAATATGGGCGATCAGGTAACTATTATCGTACCAGTTGATAATCCGAATGCCACATGGGCAGCCGTCGAAGCAGCACTGTAATATAGCTTTGGTTTTGATAGCCCCTACACAAAGGGGCTATTTTTATTGCAAAACTAAACTAAAGCGGTATAATTAACATCATCACAAGAGGTGAAAACAAAAATAGTAAATAATACGTCACTATAGAATCAAAACTAGTTCTATAATTGACCGTAAGAATAGCGTGTAGGGGAATATAAACAGTGTCAAAAGCATTGTATCGTAAGTATCGCAGTAAATCTTTGGGGGAAATTGTCGGTCAACGACATGTTACCGATATATTGGCGCGGTCCATTGAAAAAGGCAGTATTTCACACGCTTATTTGCTAACTGGCCCCAGGGGGGTTGGCAAGACATCTGTAGCGCGAATCTTGGCCCATGAAATCAATAAACTACCTTATACTGACGAAGACAACCACCTAGATATTATTGAAATAGACGCCGCCAGCAATAACGGTGTCGAAGATATTCGCGACCTACGTGAAAAAGTTCAGATTGCACCGTTCTCAGCCGATAAAAAAGTTTATATCATCGATGAAGTACATATGCTGTCCAAGTCTGCTTTTAATGCGCTATTGAAAACGCTTGAAGAACCGCCCGAACATGTTATCTTTATCCTGGCCACAACTAATATCGAAAAATTACCGGCTAC
>DAISKS010000033.1:4272-6858 GCA_036820845.1 Candidatus Saccharimonadota bacterium | reverse complement strand
TCGTTCACTTTTATGCCAGCCTCTGAATATTTGACATCAGCATTTTCCAGACCCATATCAACAGCTGGTTTGCGGTCAATCGCAACCAATATCTCATCAACGCGTAACGATTTATCAACTCCGCCACGCGACACGATGACTTTTTTACCTAAACCTTCTTTTTCAACCAAGGCAACCTTGGCTTGAGTCAGAATAGTCACGCCTTTCTGCTCGGTCATAACGCGCTCAATTAAATCGCAAACCTCGTTATCATATTCAGACAATAGGTGATCGGACTCTTCGACGATATAGACTTTAGTGCCGAATGTAGCCATTAACTGTGCAATTTCAACCCCATCCTCGTTACCGCCAATAATTAATAGAGTCTTTGGTGGACGTAGTGTTTCTAGGATTGTGTGAGGTGTAAAGTATTCAATCTTGTCTAGTCCAGGTATTTTTGGCGCGACATATCGACAGCCAGTCGCAATCAAAAAGTTACCAGCTGACAGGTGACGACGGTTTACGCTAATCTCATTAGGCGATAGGAAATGAGCTGGACCACTGTAGGTATCAACATCTTGGTTATCATAATATTTACGGTTACCACCAGCGCCAGTTCTTTTAATAGCCAGGTCTTTCCAGGTTCGAATTGAAGGGTAGTTGTAACCGAGCGTTGCCGAACGCAGGCCAAATCTAGCTCCATGCTTGGCTTCGTCGTACAAATTAGCGGCGTGTAATAATGCTTTGGCTGGTACATCGCCCCAATTTGGTGATTCGCCACCCCAAACATTATCCTCAATGATGGCTACCTTTAGGCCTTCGCGAGCGGTGATTGTCGCAGCCGCGCTACCGCCAGCACCACTGCCAATAACGATTAGGTCATAGTCGAACTCGTATTTTCTTGCCATGCCTTGTTTTCTCCAAATTAAATTATCATATGGTGCTGTTCGTATATATATGCAGCTTCCGGATGGTGTATTTTAAGATGCCGGGCCGCTACTAGCCGCAGGTCATCACTGGTTACTTCCGGTCTGTTTTCTAGCCAGTCGATAACATGACTGCAAACCGCATCGGCAATCATATGAGATTGCCCTTCGGGGGTTTTTAGACTGTGGCATGTCGCCATAATACTGTGGTGTAATTTAGCACAGTCGAAGGCCTCGCTCCTGCGCTTGTTGCCACGCTTAACAATATCCACCGCCAAGTTCATTATTTTATTACCAAGTTAAGACCAGCGATTTGAGTGGTGTACATGAAAATGCCCAGGATTAGCAGACCGGCTCCGGCCGAGAACTGTAAGAAGTTTTTATTTGTTTCGCGCCATCTTTGAACATCGGCTATCTTGCGACCGCCACCAATTAGTACCCAGACTAATATCAGTGATAACATTGAAATAATTACATAAATAGCAACACCAACTAACTTCCAGGCGCCAGGCAACTGAATAAGGGCTAGCGCCGAGGCGCCGATTGGCGCCAGAATGAATAATAATTCACCTATTACACTAGTAAGGCCTAATCCGAACGCCTCACCGCTAAGTTTGGTGGCCTTAGTTCGGTGTGATAAATAATCGGCGATGTTTCGAGGTAACCAGGTGGTCGTACCTTTCTCGTGGCGGTAATAGAACAACCAAACTGATACGGCGACGCCAAACATGATACCACAAGCCATAGCCCAGACGATTTGTGGTGCGTCCGAACCGAATAGGTTCTGTAATACAAACGAAACAAATGTTAATAGTAGCGCTGTCATGGTGCCGGCACCGATGACGAAACTAGTCGTCAGACGCATTAGTCTGAGATGAGAGTGTCTAGAGCCCAATGAGTGACCACTCAATAGTAACAGCACGCTGACGCTTAGTTGAAAACTGGCGTGAATTAATGCGGCTAGTGTGATGACGGCGAGAGAACTGATTAAATCCATATGTTTATTTTTAGTTACCTTATCTAATTTATAGCATAACCACTACTTTAAAGCAAAGATTTTTATATTATGTAATTTCGGTATTGCTTTTTTATTACTTTTATGCTTAAATAGTACTATTAAACAATAAAAACAAAAAGAAGGAAATAAGACAATGGAAACACAATCGGATGTCGAATCGGTTACCAAAAGTGATATTTTGGGATTGAAATTGGCAACCTGGGACACGCAACGCACCACTGAACAGTTATTGGGCTTTATCGCCCGTCGCGAGTCAGCGATAAATGACATCGCAGAGGACGAAATAGACGTTATTTAGGCATTGACATACTTGGTTATTTATAGTAGAATTTTGCATTGGTAACGATGGTTTTCGTTACTCTAGCACAGGACGTTTACCGTTCCTAACTAGACACCCTTAGGGGTGTCTTTGTGTGTCAAATGAGGGGTGTAGCTCAGCTGGATAGAGCGTAGCATGTTCCGCGCCGATACAAACAGGTGCGTCGTGGAACTGTAAGTGCTAAGATCGCAGGTTCGAGCCCTGCCACCTCTGCCATGTCCACTCGCGACCTTACGGTCGAGGTATCTATGGTCGAACAGACACGTTGAGTGTCATAAGGACCCGCTAGGTACCATTCCCTCGTAAGCTTGTAGCGAAAACTCCGCCTTCGCGCAGCTTACCTC
>DAISKS010000033.1:0-4172 GCA_036820845.1 Candidatus Saccharimonadota bacterium | reverse complement strand
ACGTCTTTTTTTGTGGAATAAATAACCGGCTAGGATGTCTTTGGCGCTAATCTCTTGACCTGGATAAGTGATGTATTCGGCCACGTCGACTCCATGAATTATGCGGTGAGGGCTGGTTAAGTGTTGACCGAAAAACCTATCGAAATCGTGTCGACCGTTGGCCATAGACTCCCTGGTGCGTACCATTACTTCAATCGGTATCCGATATCCGGTCTCTTTTTTGATAGTTTGGCTCATATCCTGAGCGGCCTGGTATTCATGTTTTTCACCGGTTCTGAAAACTACTACCGAGTCAAAATCACTCCTAATTCCGGGTGTACCGGAAGCAACCGAGCCAAATATAAAACTGCCGTCAAAGTTACCTTGTTCGATATTGTCTTCGCTAAAATCCCGAAATACATCAACGGCACTTTGAAAATCTTGTGATGTTGGTATATTTCCAGATTCTATATCTTTGTATGGAATAATCCTTCCCATGTATCTAATTATTGTACACATCTAAGATACGGGCAAGCATAAGACTGTTATAATTAATTCCACTATGACTAAATCCATGTATACACAAGCAAGAGATTATCTAAACAAGGAAGTTGACGTCGTGATCGATAGGCAGCTAGGAACTAAACATCCGAAATGGGGTTTTGTCTACGAGTCAAATTACGGGTACATTCCAGGAACTCTATCGCCGGACGGCGAAGAGCTCGACGCGTATTTTTTGGGTATTAATGAACCGGTCAAATCTGGCAAAGGTAAGGTTGTTGCTGTTATACATAGAACTAATGACGACGACGATAAGTTAATAGTCTCTATTAGTGGTGATGACATTAGCGACGATGAAATTAGGCAAAAAACTGCCTTTCAGGAAAAGTTTTTCAAATCAGATATAATTCGATCCGTTTGAATTACTTAACAAACTGAATTATAGTCATGCTTATGCAAAACACTATTTTTGTCGAGTCTGCGGGTAGATTTGGTTTAACAATTGCAGTGATAGCGCTTATTGTAATTACTCTCATAAGGGTTATAAAACCTGCCAATAGTCGCCACAGGAACTATGGCGACAGTAATTCTGGTGATTACGGTAGTACCTCTAGTAGCTCAGAAGCTGACACTGGAGAAGACTGTTCAAGTGATGATTCTGGGTGTGATAGTGATGGCGGTGGCGATTCTGATGGCGGCGACTGCGACTCGGATTAGTCTAATCACTTAGTATTTGACAGTCGACTCCGATGGGTCGATAATAAAAGTTACAAAACATAGCGGAGGTGTCGAGTGATGGATTTATTTTATTATGTATTGTTTTTTCTAGTGCTATTAGTGCTGAGTGCGCTAAGGGTCGTGCAACAATACGAACGTGGTGTTGTATTTAGACTAGGTAAAGTTATTGGCGAGAAAAATCCAGGTCTGCGATTAGTTTGGCCAGTTATTGATCGAATGCAAAAAGTCAGTATGCGTATTGTCACCATGCCGGTACCGTCACAGAAAATTATCACAAAGGATAACGTTTCAATTGATGTCGCTGCTGTTGCCTACTACAAAGTCGTTGATGCTACCAAATCATTAGTTGCTATTCAGGATGTTTATGCTGCAGTTAATCAAATCGCCCAAACTAGCGTGCGTAACTTTGTCGGTCAGTTTATGTTGGATGAGGTTCTATCAGATACGGTCAAAATCAATACTAAAATCAAGGAAATTATTGATAGTCATACCGAAGAATGGGGTGTGCTAGTAACCACCGTTGAAATCAAAGATATTCAATTACCAGAAAGTATGCAGCGCGCTATGGCAAAACAGGCCGAGGCTGAACGTGAAAAACGGGCCAAGATTATCGCTGCCGAGGGTGAGTTCCAGTCTGCCGATAAACTAGGTCAAGCAGCTGATGTCATTTCACAACATCCAATCGCTTTGCAACTTCGCAACCTACAAGTTTTATCGGAAATTGCGGTTGAAAAGAACTCAACTATCATCTTCCCCAACCAATTCCTATCGACAGTTGATGATATAAAGAAGTTTATGTCGGCTGAAAAGCTGTAGTTAAGTCAGGATTGAAATAGCTAAATTCAATAATTAGGTATAGATAATACAGAGGCGTATTGGCCATGGATATAATAAAGGGTATAACTCAGAAAGAAGCGCTTAACCGCCAAAAATTATATGGCTATAACGAGCTTCCTATGGCCAAGCCCAAGAAATTATTGGATTTCATCATCGAAATCATAAAAGAGCCGATGATATCTTTGCTATTAATAGCATGTATTGTCTACTTATTACTGGGCGATAAAGTTGAGGCTCTAATACTTTCCATATCAATTATAGGTGTTATAGGAATTTCGCTTTATCAAGAAAGAAAATCAGAAAAGTCTCTGCGCGCGCTGGCTGATTTAGCTAGCCCGCGAGCAGTGGTTATAAGAGACGGTGAAGAAAAAAGGATTCCCGGCCGGGAATTAGTAGTGGGCGACTTTGTTGTACTAGCAGAAGGCGACAGAGTACCGGCTGATATCAAGTTACTAGAAGCGGTCAATCTTTATACCGACGAGTCATTGATGACCGGTGAATCCGTACCAGTTGTAAAGGACATTAAAAAGAATGGTCAAATATTCTCGGGTACGATGATTGTTAGTGGGCATGGTTTTGGCGAAGTGGTGGCTATAGGTATTGATACCGAGTTGGGCAAGATTGGCAAATCGCTAAGATCGATTGAGCTCGAAAAAACTCTGCTTCAAAAAGAAATAAAAAAATTTGTTAAGTGGGTGGCTTTTATAGGGATAGGTTTGTGTGTGATTTTGGCTATCTTTTCCGTATTATCCGGCAAGAGTGTCATCGACGGAATGTTGGCAGGTATAACCTTAGCTATAGGTATCCTACCCGAAGAGTTTCCTATAGTACTGTTATTGTTTATGTCGATGGGTGCCTGGAGGCTGGCGAAACGTAATGTCCTGACCCGTAGAGCGGTGGCTATCGAGACGTTAGGAGCCGCAACCGTCGTATGTGTCGATAAAACCGGCACTATTACTAAAAATCAAATGACTATTCAAAAAATATATACAAACAATGAAATCAGCGTCAATGATTTCTCAGACGAAGAGAGTGTAATTCGTTACGGAGTCTTGTCTAGTCAGCGCAAGCCGTTCGATCCAATGGAATCTGCGTTTATACGTGAGGGCAAGAAATACTTTGATACCGATGTGCTTTATGATGAGTTTAGCTTAGTAAAAGAATATCCAGTAGAAGACTCTTTTCTTTGTGTAGCTCATGCTTACGAGGGAGTCGGTTCGGGATTCGAAGTGGCGTTAAAGGGTGCGCCCGAAATCGTACTGGACTTATGCCATGAAAGTAAAAGCGCAAGAAAAACAATAGAAAATGAAGTCAAAGAGTTTGCGAGAGATGGTCTAAGGGTAATCGCAGTTGCGCGAGGTACTTATAAGGGTAAATATTTACCGGAAAATAGACATGATATTAAATTTGAATTTCTTGGTCTAGTGGGATTAAAAGATCCAGTTAGGTCTGGCGTCAAGGAATCAATACAGTTAGCCTACAGTGCTGGTATTAGAATTATTATGATAACCGGTGACTATATGGATACCGCTCTGGACATTGCTAAACAGATCGGCCTCAACACCGAGGGTGTAGTCAATGGTGATGACTTAGAATCAATGAAGCCGTCCGAGCGGGAAGAAGTACTCAGTAAAGTAAATGTGTTTAGTAGGGTGCGTCCAAATCAGAAACTACTAATCATCAAAGAACTCAAAAGGATAGGTGAGGTTGTAGCCATGACTGGCGACGGCGTTAATGATGCTCCAGCTCTCAAGGCTGCTAATATCGGTATCGCCATGGGCAAACGTGGAACTGATGTAGCGCGAGAAGCAGCCGATATTGTACTACTTGATGACAATTTTAATTCTATAATCCAGGGTGTCAAAATGGGACGAAGAATCTATGATAACCTACAGAAAGCGATCTACTATCTAATAGCAGTCCATATCCCAATTATCATTTTATCCATCTTGCCAGCCATCTTCGGCATGCCACTCATACTAATGCCCGTTCATATAGTGTTCCTGGAGTTTATTATCGATCCAACCTGCACAATTGTTTTCGAGGCTGATACCGAAGACAGTGATATTATGAATCGCCCACCAATAAGGCTTAACCACAGAATAATTGCACTAAAG
>DAISKS010000032.1:0-6991 GCA_036820845.1 Candidatus Saccharimonadota bacterium | reverse complement strand
ATGAGCGTATCACACGCTAGGGGAGTGGCGATGTTGGCGGGACGCAAGGGCGGTATGCCGATTGCTGAATACACGCCGTTACAGATTAAACAAACTGTCGCCGGCCATGGTAAAGCTGATAAAAAACAGGTCCAGGAAATGGTGCGCTTGCATCTGAAATTAAAAAAAGCACCACACCCCGATGACTGTGCCGATGCCTTAGCCGCCGCCATTACCCATTATCTGATGACTCGCGTATAATAGACCTATGATTTCACATGTCTCTGGTGTAGTTGCCGAAAAGTTTAACTCGTCTGTCATTGTCGATGTCCATGGAATTGGGTATGAAATTCAGGTTCCTTTGGGCGATTTTGATAATGTTACTTTAGAGTCTAGTGTTAAATTTTATACCTATCATCATATTCGTGAACAAGCTCAGGACCTATACGGTTTTTCAACTTTAACTGCAAAAAAACTTTTCGAATTATTAATTACAGTTCAGGGTGTTGGCCCAAAGGCTGCCTTGGCAATTCTATCGCTAGCTGACAGCGAGGCTGTTCGTAACGCTATCGCTTCAAGTGACTCGCTGTTTATATCAAAAGCTAGCGGAGTGGGTAAGAAGACTGCCGAACGAGTAGTGGTTGATTTGTCTGACAAAGTTGGTCATGCAATTAGAACCGATGTTGATGGTCATGGTATTTCTAGTGTAGTCAAGTCTAGCGACGAGGCACTGGAGACATTAATGGCGCTAGGTTATAACCTTAATGACGCCACTAAGTCGCTGGAGGGGGTTTCAACTGAACTATCTACCTCCGAGCGGGTTACGCAGGCATTACGAGGAAAACTATAATGGCGATTGAACGAATAACTGACTCGACTTCACATGAGGATGACCTTGACGAGCAAAAGATTGAAGTTACATTACGCCCTAAAAATTTTAGTGAGTACGTTGGACAGGACAGGCTAAAAAAGAATCTAAAACTAGCAATTGATGCCGCCAAAAAGCGTAACGAGCCAATCGACCATGTCCTACTATATGGGCCACCAGGACTAGGTAAGACAACAATGGCGTCTGTTATTGCCAATGAAATGGGTGCGAATATTCGCGTTACTTCTGGACCGGCTATTGAACGAGCTGGTGACTTGGCGAGTATTATGACTAATTTAGCGGACGGCGACATTTTATTCATTGACGAAATTCACAGACTAGGACGAGCAGTTGAAGAAGTATTATATAGCGCCATGGAAGATTTCAAACTGGATATCATGATTGGCAAAGGTCCAGCAGCACGCAGCGTCCGCCTAGACTTGCCCAAGTTTACGGTCATCGGAGCGACAACTCGGACTGGCGCCTTAACCGCGCCACTACGTGATAGGTTCGGCATTATTCACCGTTTGGAATTTTATACACCGACCGAGATTAGCAGTATTATTAAACGTGCTTCAAAAATTTTGAACAGCCAAATCAAATACGAAGCAGCCGAAATGTTGGCGACTCGGTCTAGGTTAACACCACGCATCGCCAACCGTTTATTAAAGCGGGTTCGTGACTACGCTGACGTTAATGGTGACGGCATTATCGATCAACCGACAGCACAGGCTGCGCTGGACATGTTGGAAATTGATACACTTGGTTTGGACGCAGGTGACAGGAACTTACTACGTTCAATAGCCGACAATTACGGTAGTGTTCCAGTTGGTCTGGGTACAATAGCGGCCTTGACTGGCGACGAGGCTACGACGATTGAAGATTTCTATGAACCATACCTAATGCAGATTGGTTTTATTGAGCGTACGCCGAGGGGTAGACGCGTGACTAATAAGGCATTCCAACATATAGGTCATGCCATGGACATCAACAGTCAACAGGAGTTGATATAATAAAGATCATGACAACTAAAAAAACAATACCGACAGTTCACGTTTCCAGACCACTCGAGCCGCAACAACCATACGTTAGCGATGAGCTAAAACTCAAGCACGCTCGCTCTATACAGTCTTACCCTCAGCTAAATCTATCCGAGAACGAATATGTCGTAGCAGTTGTTAAAAGGCACAAGATTGGTTTATTTGTGCCTTTGATTTTGGGCGTATCACTAATGATATTTACCGCACTAGTAGCATTGGCTCCTGCGATGCTTGGAATCAATATGGATACTACTAGTCAATCAGTTGTGTCATTAATGGCGTTTTTATTTATCATAATGTTAGCAGTTGTTATTTATTTCTACGCATTTATTTACACCAATAATCGTTTTTACTTAACCAACGAGTGTGTAATACAGAATATACAAATCGGCCCTTTTTCAAAGAAGGAGCAGTCAATCAGCCTATCTAGCGTCGAGGATGCAAGCTATGAACAGATGGGTATCGTGTCGCAAATATTCAACTTCGGAACTATCAGATTAAGTACGGTCGGCGATGAACATACGTATACTTTTACTTATGTCGAGAAGCCTGATTACTATCGTGATATGCTACACAACGCAGTTGAATCATTCAAAAATGGTCGTCCTGTTGAAGACGTGATTTAATTATTTTTACTTTGCTTTATATAATCGGCTTCGTTGACAAGATTAGCCTGTAAACTGTAACCTTGGCATTTGTCGCCATCACAATTAGTCGGTTTGTAGGTGTATGATCCACCAATTTCACCAAATTTTATTCCGTTTGGATCGGTGAATAGGGTTGGGTCAACCGATTTCAGATTATCTTTGCTAATAGTTCTAGGGTAGTATTTATTTGTTGGATAAAATACCTCTTCTAGCCCATAATACATCGCGTTTATGGCAGTCTTGCGGGTATTATCCTGAACTAGTATTTCTAGATTATGTTTCTGAATGAAGAAAACCACACTAGCGATCAGTGCAACTGTGATTACAAAAGTCAGTTCAAGAACTGTGAATCCATTTTTTTGCTTTGTCATATTAATACAATTATAACACGAGGCGATAAGGTGTAAAAAAGACATAACTTGTAGCAAATTACTTGTGGACAAAGTATAATAATTATAGATAAGAGAGAGGGGTAATATGGCAGCGAAAAAGACTGAAAAAGTAGCTATGTCTGAAAAATCAGCGACTATAGAGGGCAAGCTTCAGGCGTTAGGCTTGGCACAAGATCAGATTAATAAACAGTTCGGCGACGGCGCTATTAGGCGACTGGGCGACACCAAGACTGTTGACGTTGAATTATTTAGTAGTGGAGCTTTGTCGCTAGACTTGGCTTTGGGTGGCGGTTATCCAAAGGGCCGTATCCTAGAGGTTTTTGGTCCTGAGTCATCTGGTAAGACGACTTTGGCATTGCACGCAATTGCTGAAGTGCAACGTAAGGGTGGTACGGCGGCCTTTATCGATGCTGAGCATGCGCTCGATCCAGCCTACGCTCGTAAACTTGGCGTAGACACCGACAACCTATTAGTTTCACAACCGGACAACGGCGAGCAAGCTCTAGAAATTGCTGAAACACTAGTTAGGTCGAACGCTGTAGATATAGTTGTAGTTGACTCAGTGGCAGCACTAGTACCACAGGCCGAGATTGATGGTGATATGGGGGACAGTCATATGGGCTTGCAAGCTCGTTTGATGAGCCAAGCACTCCGTAAATTGACAGGTATTATCAATAAGAGTCGCACTACAGTTCTGTTCATTAATCAAATTCGTATGAAAATTGGTGTGATGTTTGGCAACCCCGAGACAACAACTGGTGGTAACGCCTTGAAGTTCTATGCTTCGGTCCGTCTAGATATTCGTCGTACTGGTCAAATTAAATCTGGCGAGGATATTATTGGCAGTCGCACCAAGGTAAAGATTGTTAAAAATAAGATCGCGCCACCTTTCAGGATTGCCGAGTTCGATATTATGTACAACGAAGGTATCAGTAAATCAGGTGATGTATTAGATTTAGCGGTATTACATGGTATCGTCGGCAAATCGGGCGCCTGGTTTGATTACGCTGACGCCAAGATTGGTCAGGGGCGTGAAGCCGCCAAAGCATACCTGTCTGAAAATCCAAAAGTTATGGCTGAAATTGAGGCTAAGGTTCGTACCAAGGTTGCAGCCGAAGCCGAATAGTTAGATGAAAATTACGTCCGTATCTGCTCAAAGACGCGATAGTAATCGAGTCAATGTGTCGGTTGACGGAAAGTATCGATTTAGCCTAAATATATCCCAGGTTGTTGATTTGGGTATTAAGGTTGGGTCGGATTACACAGAGGTAGATATAAATGGTTTCGAACAGGCTAGCCAGTTTGGCAAGATCTATGGCCGAACACTGGAGTATTGCTTGATTAGGCCACGAAGCATTCGTGAAGTCAGGGACTACCTGTACAGAAAAACTCGTCCTACTAGACTACAGGACGGCACATTAAGTGCGGGCATTCCGTCTGAGATGACCAACCTAGTTATCGATAAGTTGATCGAGAAAAACTACCTGGATGACTATAAGTTTGCGGTCTTTTGGGTGAATAATCGCTTCACTAGAAAAGGTGTTAGTCGTCGCCGGTTAGTGGCGGAGTTAAACAGGAAGGGCGTAGAAAGGGCTGTCATCGATAAGGTTTTCGATGAAACCGATAGAAACGACACTAGTGAGATTAGTAAAATCATTGTCAAGAAGCGTATGAAATACGACGACAAACAACTGATGGCTTATCTAGCGCGTCAAGGTTTTAGCTACGATGATATCAAGCAAGCTCTGTCGGAGGATTAGATTCCTGTTGGTCGAGCTGTGGTGTGACTGATCTGAACGGGTTTAGGTATTCTAATTTTTCACTCTTCTCGGCTACCTGAAGTTTCTTTGCAGCTGCCTTGACGACAATTGCACTGTCATTAATTTCTGTAATTTGAGAACGATGGATTAAAAGTTCGTGGTCACCGAGACTTTTTATGATACCCCTGTCAACATTAATTTGTTCAATCGCGAATGTGCTAGTGTTTAGGTTGTAGCCACTAACCTTACCAAGTTTACGTTTTGCCTCGTCAATAACATTTAGTCCAATTAGCTTAAAGTTTAGCTTATGTAACTTCTGAATCAATATCACATCATCAACGCCAATCATTTCATCACTACTGTCGATAATAAAGCCAATATTACTGAATTCACGTATATCGGCGATTCTAACGAACGACGGTCTTTGGTCTAGCAGTGGGCCATCAACTTCATATGCTACAACCTTTAAGTTGGCAGGGTCAATAATCGGACCTTTGGTCTTAGCCAGTTGAGCACCAGTATGCAAACCCATGATTGGTGTTCCGATTAGTTGTAAGCCCGATATTAACATAAGTCTAGTATAAAATTATTCTTAATTTTTTGCTAACTACTCCGAGAATGGATCTGACCTTCCACCTACATCATTAGTGAAATTAACATTTTTATCACTGGTCTCGAATCGACCGAGTTTGTCTATCGTCGACTGGTCAAATGTCGATTGCACATTTGTACCCGGAGTTGCGGGATTGACATTGTCAGCAACTGGGTTGAGAAAGGTATTGGCTAGTATGATGACCGAAGCAATCAGGGCCACCGACACTATAACAATGAATATTACGAAATTATAGTAACTGACTGTGTGCTTGATGACCTTAGTCGGGTCGACTTGGATTGTCAATTCCTCTTTCTTTTTCTCGATTTTGTTTTCAATATTCTTCATTATACTAACCCTTTACATACACCTGAATAATTAGTTCATCGAGTTTAACACTACCGTCGGTATTACCTCCATTGCTAATTTTAAGACTAGCTATGCGCATAACTGGTAGATTCGATTCGATACCCTTAATAAACTTAACCAGATCTGATGACTTAATGGGGTCTTTTAAACTGATTTTTAGTGTTTGTGTAGTGACTCCAGCAATAGCTATTTGTGGAGCTCCTGTAGGGGCGGTAGCTGGGCTGACTGATGTTATGGATAGATTAGTTTTATTTGCATAAACATCCAAGTCTTGTCGTACTTTGGTCTGGTAATCCGAGGCTTCAAATACACCAGCTGCTTTAGCGGAGGCCTGTAGGGCTTGAGGAGATATTGTGCTGGGGCTAACTGTCTCGTTATTAGCAGTTGTGTCATTTTGATTAAGTAATAACGCCTGATCATTCAACCAGTTTTGAGCGAAGTAAAATCCACCGACTGACAATATTAACAATAAGACAAAGACCGTTATTAAGAATATACGTAACGAGGTGGCGCTTAGAACTTTTCTCTTCATCAGTTAATCACCTTATTAAATACTAAGTTTACGGTTAGCACGAATTTGTAAGCTGACGAACCGTCTGGGTTAGGTGCCGTCAACTTCATCTCGTAACCACTAAAATAGGTTGAGGTAAGAGCTGTTTTCAGTCTTGGTTCGACATCAGTAGATTTTACCTTTATTTTGACACTCATAGGCGAACCGAATGAGTTGTCGTTGAGTGAAAGGGAATCGACTACAGTATCTTGTGGTAGAGCGTTAGCTAAACTAGTCAAAATTTCGCCATAGTTGACACGCTGATCCAGAACACTCCTGGCGGACTGCAGATTTGTCCTAATAGTCACCTCATCGTTAGCAGAAGTATTAACTGCCTTGTTGGCTGATTTCTTAACTGTATTTTCATTAACTTCTTGCACGCCGGTGATGGTTAAATAGGTTACACCGCAACCCATTGCCAAAAAAGCGATGGCGAACAGCATCACCAGTACATAGCGAATCAAGGTAACATTAGACCGGGCCGCCTTGGTCTGTTTTTGGTCCTCATAGGGCATCAAGTTTATCATAGCCAAATATCTCCCGGTTGTATGCTAGATAGGCCAGCCACGCCAATATAACGTGGTCTAAATTGTCTGGCTGGCTCAGGTAATTTACCGAAGTCCAATTTCTGCCAAGGGCTAGCTACACGAGCTGGCATGACGAGTTCGTTGGTAAAGTATTCACCGATACCGGGTAGGTTACTACCACTACCGACTATTAACAACTGCTCTAATTTACGATTTTTACTACTAATACGTTCGTCGTAATAGCGCATAACCTTACTAGTTTCAGAA